>NZ_JBEYZW010000100.1:0-25070 GCF_040646215.1 Streptomyces sp. NPDC046215
CGCCCGGTAACATTCCGAACCCGGAAGCTAAGCCTTTCAGCGCCGATGGTACTGCATGGGGGACCGTGTGGGAGAGTAGGACGCCGCCGAACAATCTTTCAAGGACCCCTGGTCCCAGCGTTCATGCTGGGACCAGGGGTCCTTTTGTTTTTCCGAAGCGCGCTGCTCAGCCGGTTGCGCGAGAATGACTGCGGTACCCGAAGACAGGAGTCACGTCGATGTCCACCAACTCTCCCGACGATCGATCGGGCAGCGAGCCGCGCCGCGGGGGCCCCAGCGGTCCGCGCCGCGACGACTCGCGTGGCGGCTTCCGTCGCGACGACCGGCCGGCGTTCCGCCGTGATGACCGTCGGGATGACCGTGGTGGCGACCGTCCCCGTGGCCCGCGCCGTGAGGACGACCGTGGCGGCCGTCCCACCGGCGGCGGCTACGGCCGCCGTGATGACGACCGTGGCGGTCGCCCGTCCGGCGGTGGCTACGGTCAGCGGGATGACCGTGGTGGCCGTCCCGCCGGTGGTGGTTACGGCGGCCCTCGTCGTGATGACGACCGTGGTGGGTACCGCGGTGGCCGTGACGACCGTGGTGGCGACCGTCCGGGCTTCCGCCGTGACGACCGCGCCCCCCGCCGTGAGGACGACCGCGGCGGTCGCCCGTCCGGCGGCGGTTACGGCCAGCGTGACGACCGCGGCGGCCGGGGCTTCGAGCGCCGTGACGACCGTGGCGGCCGCCCCTCGGGTGGCGGTTACGGTCAGCGGGATGACCGTGGTGGCCGTCCCGCCGGTGGTGGTTACGGCGGTCCCCGTCGTGATGACGACCGTGGTGGGTACCGCGGTGGCCGTGACGACCGTGGTGGCGACCGTCCGGGCTTCCGCCGTGACGACCGCGCCCCCCGCCGTGAGGACGACCGCGGCGGTCGCCCGTCCGGCGGCGGTTACGGCCAGCGTGACGACCGCGGCAGCCGTCCCACCGGCGGTGGCTACGGTCGCCGTGACGACGACCGTGGTGGCTTCCGCCGTGACGACCGTGGTGGCGAGCGTCCGGCGTTCCGCCGCGACGAGCGTGCTCCGCGTCGCGATGACGAGCGCGGCCCTCGTCGTGATGACGACCGTGGCGGTTTCCGCGGCGGTCGTGACGACCGTGGTGGCGACCGTCCGGCGTTCCGCCGCGACGACCGCGCCCCGCGCCGCGAAGACGACCGCGGCGGCTTCCGCCGTGACGACCGGCGTGACGAGCGTCCGGCGTTCCGCCGCGATGACCGTGCTCCGCGTCGCGATGACGAGCGCGGCCCTCGTCGTGATGACGACCGTGGCGGGTACCGCGGTGGCCGCGATGAGCGTGGTGGCGACCGTCCGGCGTTCCGCCGCGACGACCGCGCCCCCCGCCGCGAAGACGACCGCGGCCCTCGCCGTGACGACGACCGCGGTGGCTTCCGCGGTGGCCGTGACGACCGTGGTGGCCGTCCGTCCGGTGGTGGGTACCGTGGCCGTGACGACCGGCAGGGTGGCGGCGGCTTCCGCGGCGGTCGCGACGACCGCTCCGGCGGCTTTCGCGGCGGCCGTGACGACCGTCGCGACGACCGGGACCGCGACCGCGAGCCCGTCAAGCGCCTGCCGATCCCCGACGACGTGACCGGCGACGAGATCGACAAGGACGTCCGGCAGGAGCTCATGAGCCTGCCGAAGGGCCTCGCCGAGGAGGTCGCGCGCAACCTCGTCATGGTCGCCAACCTGCTCGACGAGGAGCCGGAGGAAGCGTACGAGTACTCGCGGATCGCCCTGCGGCTCGCGTCCCGCGTCGCCGCCGTGCGCGAGGCCGCCGGCTTCGCCGCCTACGCGACGGCCCGGTACACCGAGGCGCTCGCGGAGTTCCGCGCCGCCCGCCGGATGACCGGCTCCGTCGAGCTGTGGCCCGTCATGGCCGACTGCGAGCGCGGCCTGGGCCGCCCCGAGCGCGCGCTGGCCATGGCCGGCGAGCCGGAGGTGGCGAAGCTCGACAAGGCCGGACAGGTCGAGATGCGGCTCGTCGCCGCCGGTGCCCGCAAGGACATGGGCCAGGCCGACGCCGCCGTCGTCACCTTGCAGAGCCCCGAGCTCGCGTCCCACTCCGTCCAGCCGTGGACCGCCCGCCTCCGGTACGCCTACGCCGACGCGCTGCTCGCCGTCGGCCGTGAGGACGAGGCCCGCGAGTGGTTCGCCAAGGCCCTCGAGGCCGACCAGGGCGGCATGACGGACGCCTCCGACCGGCTCGCGGAGCTGGACGGCGTGGAGTTCACCGACGCCCTCGGCGTGACCGACGACGAGGACGCCGCGGCCGACGAGGCTGTCGCGGATCAGGCAGCGGATGAGGCAGCGGACCAGACCGGGGACGCCGCCGAGGCCGTGACCGAGGACGTCGCTGAGGACACCGCCGAGGACACCGTCGAGGCCCCGCAGGCCGTGGCGCCCGTCCAGGCCCCGCAGTTCGTCGAGGCGGTCATCGCCGAGCCGGCCGCCGAGCCGGCCGAGGACGCCGAGAAGCCCGCCGAGGTCGCCGAGGACAAGCGTTCCGAGGACGACAAGAGCTGACGGCTGAACGAAGAGGGCGGCACCCCTGCCGGGGGTGCCGCCCTCTTCGTATGCCCGCGGCCGTCAGCTCAGGGCCAGGCTCCGCAGGACCAGGCCGGTGGCCGGTTTCGGGCCGAACGACGTGGACTTGCGGGGCATGGTGACGCCCTGCTCGGCCAGCTCCCGCACGACGTCCTCGCACACTGGGTGCATCAGGACGGCCGTGCCGCCGTGCCGCTCCGCCTGCTTGACGGCCGCCGCCGTCTCGTGGATGTACCCGATGTGCTCGGGGTCGTCCGGTACCCGCCACACGTGCTCCAGCAGCACGGAGTGCAGGACCGTCGCGTCGAGCGTGCGCCACGCCTCCGGGCGGTCGGCCGGGATCACCCGCTCCAGCAGGGCCGGGTCCGGCCGGTCGACGAGGTGGAACCGGCCGTCGCCCGCGAGGACGAAGGAGTTTCCCGGCTCCTCCGACGACTTGCCCAGCACCTCCAGGGCCTCCGGCAGTGAACCGTCCAGCGTCCGCACCCGGAAGACGCCGCCGAGGGCCGCGAGGGCGTCGGCGACCGGCAGGCGGTGCAGGAGGCGGTGGATGGCCCGGACGCGCAGCGGGTAGCGGGCCGTGTCCACGAGGAGGACCAGCCCGAAGTCCCAGGGGCCCGGCGCCGGTTGCTCGGCGCGCAGCCGCTCGTAGGTGGCCCAGCGGTGGTGCCCGTCGGCGATCAGGGCCCGCCGGCGGGAGAGGTCCTCGTCGATCCGGGCCAGGTCATCGGGGTCGGTGACGGACCACAGGCGGTGGGCGTAGCCGTCCTCCGTGGTGGTGGACAGCAGCGGCGCGGAGCGGATGACGCTCTCGATGACGCCCGCCGCGCCGGCCGTGGTGCCGTCGCCGCGGTAGGAGAACAGGAGCGGTTCGAGATTGGCGCCGGTGTCGCGCATCAGGGCGGCCCGGTCCTCGACGATGTGCGGCATGACGTCCTCATGGGGGAGGACGACGGCCTCCTCGCGGGGGCTCAGCCGCAGTGCCCCGATGAGGCCGCGCTGGAGGATGCCGTCGCCGCGCTGCTCGTAGACGTAGAGCGCGGGATCGGTGTCGGCGGCGAGGACGCCCTCGTCCTGCCAGCGGCGCAGCGTCTCGGCGGCCTGCCGGTGCCGGTCGGCCGCGGTGGCCGCCTGGGGGAGGATCAGCCGGACGATGTTGTGCGGGTCGGCGGTCTCCAGGTGGCGCAGTCCGTCGGGCCGGACCACGACGTCGTACGGTGGTGAGGTGACGGCAGCGAGGCTGCCGACCCGCTCCGGGACATAGCGCAGCCCTCGGAAGGGGGCGAGTTGAAGACCCTGCCCCGCATTCCGCTCTGCGTTCCCTGTTCGGCCTGGAGTGCTCATTGGGAAATGTTATGTCCCATGGCCGGATGAGCAATGATCAAAGACGAGACGTACAGCACAAGGAGCGAATTCCGCATGAATCAGACCGCCCGGACCCGGCCCGACGGCAGCGAGCAGCGGCTGAGCGCGGCGTACGACACGGCGCTGCTGGACCTCGACGGGGTGGTGTACGCGGGCGGCGAGGCCATCGCCCACGCCGTCGAGTCGCTGGGGACGGCGCGGGAGGGCGGGATGCACCTCGCCTACGTCACCAACAACGCCGCCCGCACCCCCGAGGCGGTGGCCGGGCACCTGACGGAGCTGGGGGTGCCCGCGGAGCCGTCGGACGTGATCACTTCGGCGCAGGCGGTGGCGCGGCTGATTGCCGATCAGCTGCCGTCGCGCGCGCGGGTGTTGGTGATCGGCGCGGAGGGGCTGCGGGTCGCGCTGGAGGAGCGCGGGCTGGTGCCGGTCGACTCTGCGGACGACGACCCCGCGGCCGTGGCGCAGGGCTACGGCGGGCCGGACATGCCGTGGTCGCGGCTGGCGGAAGCCTCCTACGCGGTGGCGCGCGGCGTGCCGTGGTTCGCGTCCAACACGGACCTGACGATCCCCAGCCCCCGGGGCATCGCGCCGGGCAACGGTGCGGCGGTGCAGGTCGTGCGCATCGCGACGGGCGCCGAGCCGCAGGTGGCGGGGAAGCCGCTGCCGCCGATGCACCGCGAGACCGTGCTGCGGACGGGCGCGGAGCGGCCGCTGGTCGTCGGGGACCGGCTCGACACGGACATCGAGGGCGCGCACGTCGGCGGGGTGGACTCGCTGCTGGTGCTGACCGGGGTGACGACGCCCGCGCAGCTGCTGGCGGCCGAGCCCCGGCACCGGCCGACGTACGTGGCCGAGGACCTGCGGGGGCTGCTGGCGGCACAGCCGGCGGTGGACGCCGACGGGTCGGACTTCCGCTGCGGTGGCTGGACGGCGTCCGTGGACGGCGGGGCGCTCGTCCTGGACGGTGACGGCGAACCCGTCGACGGGCTGCGGGCGCTGTGCGGGGCCGCCTGGTCGGCGGCGGGTGACGGCGCCTGTGAGCTGGACGCCGCGAAGGCGCTGGGGCGGCTGGGTTTCTGAGGGTTCCGCCGGACGTCGGGCGCGTCGTCCGCGGGCGCGTTGTGGCTGGTCGCGCAGTTCCCCCCGCCCCTTCGGGGCGCGGCTGAACCGCACCGGGCTTCGCCCGGGGCGGGACGGCCGAAGGGACCGGGAGGGTGCTGACCCCCCGGTCCCTTCGTGTGCCTCCCCGCTCTCACGCCAGTTCGGCGAGCAGGTCCTCCTCCGACGCCCCGCGGCGCCAGTAGCCGGTGAACGTCACCGCGCGGCGGTCGAAGCCCCGTTCGCCGACCAGGTGGCGGCGGAGAGCCTTGACGGTCCCGGACTCGCCGGCTATCCACGCGTACGGGGTGCCCTCGGGCAGCTCCGCGGCGCGGACGCTGTCGAGGACGGGCGCTTCGTGCGCCGCGCCGCGGACCAGCCAGGTGATCTCGGCGTCGGCGGCGGTGGGCAGGTCCTGCACGTCGTCGGCGTGCCCGATCTCGGCCCAGACCTTCACCGGCATGCCGGCCGGCAGCCAGGCGAGGATGCCGGCGAGGGCGGGCAGTGCGGTCTCGTCCGCGGTGACGAGGGCCCAGTCGGTGCCGGCGGGCGGCTGGAAGTCGACGCCGCCGTTGTCCTCGACGACGGGGGCGAGCAGCGTGAGCCGGTCGCCGGGCCGGGCGGCGCGGGCCCACGACGAGGCCGGCCCGCTGTGGCCACCGCTGCCGTCCGGGTCCCCGTGCAGGGCGAAGTCGACGTCGAGCTCCGCCGGGTCGCGGCGCAGGTCGCGCACGGTGTAGGTGCGCATGAAGGCCCGCACGGACGGGTCCTGGGCCCGCCAGTCGGCGAACCAGTCCTCGCCGAGGTTCTCGGGCAGGACGGGCATCTCCTGTCCGGGGTGCGGCAGGAACAGCTTGAAGCGCTGGTCGCGGCCGCCGGTGACGATCTCCGGGAGGCGGTCGCCGCCGAAGGTGACGCGCATCAGGGAGGGGCTGATCCGCTCGGTGCGTACGACGTGGACGTCGAAGAAGCGGAAGGGCGTGTCGGTCATGCGGGGCGTGGTCCTTTCGGTCGTCAGCTGACCTTCTTGGCCTTCTCGATCGCGGTGGCGAGGGCCTCGACGAGCGGCGCGCAGCCGGTGTAGGAGTAGCGCGGCTCGCTGAGCCACGGGGTGATCTGGCCGGCCTTGACGGCGGGGAGGCCGGCCCAGGTGGGCTTGGAGGCGAGGTCCTTGGGCTGGAGGGCCGCGGTGCGGTTGTCGAGCAGGATCAGGTCGGCCGGGTACGTGCCGGCGTTCTCCCAGCTGAGGCTCTCGAAGAAGCCGCCGGTGACCTTGCCGGGCCTGACGAACTCGACGCCCAGCTCGGCGAAGTAGGCGAGGTCGGCGTAGACGGTGGGGTCGGAGACGTAGAGCAGCTCGGCGGAGCCGGAGGCGCACAGGACCTTGAGGCCCTTGTTGGCCTTGGCGGCCTTGCGGAGGGACTCCGACGCCCGCTCGAAGCGCTGCTTGGCGTCGGTGACCTTCTTGGCCCCCAGGTCCGCGCCGAGGGACTCGGCGAGCTCGGCGTAGCGGCGGATGACGTGGGTCAGGGTGACCTTGGACGTCATGATGCCGACGCTGGGGGCGAGGCCGAGGATCTTCTTCTTGCTGTCGGCCGGGACGTACCAGAGGTCGCCCGCCTCCAGCATGTTGGTGACGAGGAGCTCGGGGCCCAGGGCCGCGTACTGCTCGACGTTGAACTCACCCCAGGCGTTGCCGAGGATCTTGACCTTCTTGACGTCGAGGTCGCCGGCCTGCGGGTCGGGCTTGCCGTCCTTGAGGGTGGTCGGGCCGAAGACGGCGGCGCACTCGATGCCGAAGTCGTGGAGGGCGGCGGCGGTGCCGGTGAAGGCGGTGATCTTCTTGGGGGTGCGGCCGGCCTCGGCGGTCGTGCCCCGGTCGTCCTTGAAGGTCCAGGAGTCGCCGCCCGAACCCGGCCCGGAGTCGCCGGAGTCCGCCGAGCCGCCGCCTCCGCACGCGGTGAGCAGGGCGCCGACGCCGAAGGCGCCGCCCGCGGCGAGCAGGCCGCGGCGGGAGAGGGACGGGGTGCGGGGGGTGGTGCGCATGGGGTGTGTGCTTCTCTCGGGACTCACCGGAAGGGGAATGTCAGGGTAGGCTAACCTAACTGGGTGTTGGTCGACAGTCCCCCCCGAACCCCCGCGGAACCGGCCGGATCCCCGCCCTCCGCACCCCGCCGCCGGGCCGCGGCGCGCGCCGCCGGACTGCTGGCCGCCGTCGCCGCCCTGCTGCTCGTCACCCTCGCGAGCGTCGCCGTGGGCGCCAAGCAGATCCCGCTCGACCAGGTCTGGCACGGGCTGTTCCACGCCACCGGCAGCGACACGGACGTCGTCGTGCGCGACCTGCGCCTGCCCCGCACCCTGCTCGGGCTGCTCGTCGGCAGCGCCCTCGGCCTCGCCGGCGCCGTGATGCAGGCGCTCACCCGCAACCCGCTCGCCGACCCCGGACTGCTCGGCGTCAACGCCGGTTCCGCGGCGGCCGTCGTCTCCGCCATCAGCTTCTTCGGCGTCACCTCGCTGACCGGCTACGTGTGGTTCGCCTTCCTGGGCGCGGCGGTCGTGGCCGTGGCCGTCTACGCGCTCGGCGGCAGCCGGGGCGCCACCCCCGTGCGCCTCGCCCTCGCCGGCACCGCGGTGACCTACGCCCTCTACGGGTACGTCAACTCCGTCCAGCTCCTGGACTCCGTGGCCCTGGACAAGATGCGCTTCTGGACCGTCGGCTCGCTCGCCTCCGCGAACATGGACCTCGTGCGGCAGGTCGCCCCGTTCATCGCGGCCGGCATCCTGCTCGCCCTCGCCCTGGCCCGGCCGCTGAACGCCATGGCCCTGGGCGACGACACCGCCCGCGCGCTCGGCGCCCACCTGACCCGCACCCGGGTCCTCGCCATGGTCTGCGTCACCCTGCTGTGCGGCGCGGCGACCGCGGCCTGCGGCCCGATCGTCTTCATCGGCCTGCTCGTCCCGCACATCGTCCGCGCCGTCACCGGCCCCGACCTGCGCTGGAGCCTGCCGTACGCGCTCGTCCTGTCGCCCGTGCTGCTGCTCGGCGCCGATGTGACCGGACGGGTCGTCACCCGGCCCGGCGAGCTCCAGGCGGGCATCGTCACGGCGCTCATCGGCGGACCCGTCTTCATCTACCTCGTACGGCGCCGGAGGATGGCCCAGCAGTGACCGCACCTTCCACCGGGACCACCCCGGCACCCGCCCCCTCCGGCCACGCGGCCGCACGGACCGTGCGCACCCGGAGCGGGCTCTCCCTGCGCGTCGACCTCCGGGCCGTGACCGTCGTCCTGCTGCTCCTGGCCGCCGCGACAGCCGCCGCTGTCGCCCTCATCGGCACCGGCGACTTCCCCCTGACGCCCGCCGAGGTCCTGACGACCCTCACCGGCGGCGGCACCCCCGCGCAGGAGTTCATCGTCCACGACCTGCGGCTGCCGCGGGTCCTCGTCGGCCTGCTCACCGGCGCCGCCCTCGGGCTCGCCGGAGCCGTCTTCCAGTCGGTCTCCCGCAACCCGCTGGGCAGCCCCGACGTGATCGGTTTCGGCCAGGGCTCGGCCGTCGGCGCGCTCGCCGTCATCGTCCTCTTCAAGGGCGACGCGGTCGCCGTCGCCGGCGGGGCCGTCCTCGGCGGCGTGGTCACGGGCGTCGTCGTCTATTTGCTGTCGTGGAAGAAGGGCATCCACGGCTACCGGCTCGTCCTCGTCGGCATCGGCGCCACGGCCGTGCTCACCGCCGCCCGCGACTACATGATGACCAAGGCCGACATCGCGGACGCCGCGCGGTCGATGGCCTGGATGGTCGGCTCGCTCAACGGCCGCGACTGGAACCAGGTGTGGCCGCTGCTCGGCGTGTGCGCCGTCCTCTTCCCCCTCCTCCTCGGCCACGGGCGCGCCCTGCGGATGCTGGAGATGGGCGACGACGCGGCCTACGCCCTGGGCGTGCGGGCCGAGCGGACCCGGCTGCTGGTCATGGGCGGCGCGGTGACCCTGACCGCCGTCGCGACCGCGGCCGCCGGGCCCGTCGCCTTCGTCGCCCTCGCCTCCCCGCAGCTCGCCCGCCGCCTCACCCGCGCCACCGGCCCCAACCTGACGGCCGCCGCCTGCATGGGCGCCGCCCTGCTGACCACCGCCGACTGGGCCTCCCAGCGCCTCTTCGGGGCCGACCACCTGCCCGTCGGAGCGCTGACCGGCATGCTCGGCGGCTGCTACCTGCTGTGGCTGCTGTTCACCGAACGCAAGGCGGGCCGGATATGAGAACCACTCAAGGAGAGACAGTGAGCCGACTGACGGCCGAATCCGTCACCCTCGCCTACGACCAGCGCGTCATCGCGGAGGACCTCTCCGTCGCCGTGCCCGACCAGTCCTTCACGGTGATCGTCGGCCCCAACGCCTGCGGCAAGTCCACCCTGCTGCGCGCCCTGTCCCGGATGCTCAAGCCGACCCGCGGCGCGGTGCTCCTCGACGGCGCCGCCATCAGCTCGTATCCGGCCAAAAAAGTGGCCCGCACCCTGGGCCTGCTGCCCCAGTCCTCCGTCGCCCCCGACGGGATCACCGTGAGCGACCTCGTCGCCCGCGGCCGCTACCCCCACCAGGGACTCCTGCGGCAGTGGTCGCCGCAGGACGAGCGGATCGTCGTCGAGTCCATGACGGCCACCGGCGTCGATCAGCTCGCCGACCGCCACGTCGACGAGCTGTCCGGCGGGCAGCGCCAGCGGGTCTGGATCGCCATGGCCCTCGCCCAGCAGACCCCCCTGCTGCTCCTGGACGAACCCACCACCTACCTCGACATCCAGCACCAGATCGACGTCCTCGACCTCTGCGCCGACCTGCACGAGGAGCAGGGCCGCACCCTCGTCGCCGTGCTGCACGACCTCAACCACGCCGCCCGCTACGCCACCCACCTCATCGCCATGCGCGACGGGCGGATCGTCGCCGAGGGGCCGCCGGCGGAGGTCGTCACCGCCGAGCTGGTGGAGCGGGTGTTCGGGCTGAGCTGCCAGGTCATCGAGGACCCCGAGACCGGCACGCCCCTCGTCGTCCCCGCGGGCCGGCGGCGCCGCAAGGAGGCGGCCGGCGCGGCGGCTACAGCAGTGACCGCAGGCGCAGGACGTCCCGCAGGCTCGCCTGCACCCTGACCCGGCCCGCGGCCCACGCCTTGGCGAAATTCAGCCGCCCGTCCACCAGGGCCACCAGGTCGTCACCGGCCATCGTCAGGGCGATCTCCTCCCGCCGCTCCGGGGTGCCGGGCACGGCCCGGACCTCGTGCAGACGACCGCCCGAGAGATGGCCCGTGAAGGTCACGTCGAGGTCGGAGACGTGGCAGCTCAGCGAGCGGTCGGGGGTGGCCGCGGCGCGGCTCGCGCCATCCGTCCCCGCGAGATTCTCCGCCAGCCGGTCGAGTGCGGCCCGGCACTCCTCGATCGTCGCCATGGTCAGGGACGCTACCCCAGCAGACCGCGTACGCCGCGCAGGCGCCGTTTGGGGGTAGCGTCGGGAGCATGACCGAACCGATGACCGGCGAGGGCGCCGGGCCGCACGCCCCGGGCCCGCTGCCACTGGGCGTCGCCCGGACCCCCACCGGGGACCCGGACGTCGACGCCCAGCTCGCCCGGCTGGCCGACGCCGACCACCTCGCCGCGAGCGGTCATCTGGAGGTGTACGAGGATGTACACCGGGGCCTGCGCGACGCGCTCACCGCGCTCGACCGGCGCCCCGGCCCGCAGGCTGCCCCCGCGCCGCCCGCAGGCCCAGAGGACCCCGCTTCGCACGACACCAGGAGCTGAACCACCCGTGGCAGTGACCCGCCCGCGCCGCAGCCGACTCGACGCCGAGCTGGTGCGCCGGAAACTCGCCCGCTCCCGCGAGCACGCGAGCCAGCTCATCGCGGCGGGCCGGGTGACCGTCGCCGGCGCGACGGCGACCAAGGCCGCCACCCAGGTCGAGCTCAGCGCCGCCGTCGTCGTCACCCAGGACGAGAGCGACCCGGACTACGTCTCCCGCGGCGGCCACAAGCTCGCCGGCGCCCTCGCCGCGTTCGTCCCCCGGGGGCTGAAGGTCGAAGGGCGCCGCGCGCTGGACGCCGGCGCCTCCACGGGCGGCTTCACCGACGTCCTGCTGCGCGCGGGCGCCGCCCACGTCGTCGCCGTCGACGTCGGCTACGGGCAGCTCGCCTGGTCGCTGCAGAGTGACGAGCGGGTCACTGTGAAGGACCGCACGAACGTCCGCGAGATGACGCTGGAGCAGATCGACGACCGGCCCGTCGACCTGATCGTCGGCGACCTGTCCTTCATCCCCCTCGGCCTCGTCCTGCCCGCGCTCGTGCGCTGCGCCGCCCCCGACGCCGACCTGGTGCTCATGGTCAAGCCGCAGTTCGAGGTCGGCAAGGAACGGCTCGGCAGCGGCGGTGTGGTGCGCAGCACCCAGCTGCGGGCCGAGGCGGTGCGGATGGTCGCGCAGCGGGCCGCCGCCCTGGGCCTCGGTGTCCTCGGCGTCACCGCGAGCCCGCTGCCCGGACCCTCCGGCAACGTCGAGTACTTTCTGTGGCTGCGCGCCGGAGCGCCCGAACTGGACCCGGCGGACGTTGACCGTGCAGTGGCGGAGGGGCCCCGTTGACCACTTCAGAAGCAGCATCAGCAGCAACGCAGGAAGCAGCGCAGGAGCCGACCCCGGCGTGCGGGGAGGCCGGACGCACGGTCTTCCTGCTCGCCCACACCGGCCGCCCCGCGGCCATCCGCAGCGCCGAGCTCGTCGTCCAGGGGCTGCTGCGCTGCGGCATCGGGGTGCGGGTGCTCGCGGAGGAGGCCGCCGATCTCCCGCTGCCCTCCTCGGCCGAGCTGGTCGAGGCCGGCCCGGACCGGCCGGACGTCCTCCAGGGGTGCGAGCTGCTCATCGTGCTCGGCGGGGACGGCACCCTGCTGCGCGGCGCGGAGTTCGCGCGGCGGTCTGGCGTGCCGATGCTGGGCGTCAACCTCGGCCGGGTCGGGTTCCTCGCCGAGGCCGAGCGGGACGACCTGGACAAGGTCGTGGACCGGGTGGTCACCCGCGCCTACGAGGTCGAGGAGCGGATGACGCTCGACGTCCTCGTCCGCACCGACGGGCACGTCGTCCACACCGACTGGGCGCTGAACGAGGCCTCGGTGGAGAAGGCCGCGCGGGAGCGGCTCCTGGAGGTCGTCACCGAGGTCGACGGGCGGCCGGTCTCGCGCTTCGGCGGCGACGGCGTCGTCTGCGCCACCCCGACCGGCTCGACGGCCTACGCCTTCTCGGCGGGCGGCCCGGTGGTCTGGCCCGAGGTCGAGGCGCTGCTGATGGTCCCCATCAGCGCGCACGCGCTCTTCGCCAAGCCCCTGGTGACGGCACCCGACTCGGTGCTCGCGGTGGAGGTGCAGCCCCAGACGCCCAACGGCGTGCTGTGGTGCGACGGCCGCCGCACCGTCGAACTCCCGGCGGGCGCGCGCGTGGAGGTCCGGCGCGGCGCGGTGCCGGTGCGGCTGGCGCGGCTGCACCACGCGTCGTTCACGGACCGGCTGGTGGCGAAGTTCGCCCTGCCGGTCGCCGGGTGGCGGGGGGCGCCGCACTGAGCGCTCCGCTGGAAACCGGGCGCGTCATCCGCGGGTGTGTGGTGGCCGGTCGCGCAGTTCCCCGCGCCCCTGCGGGGCGCGGCTGAACCGCAGAGGGCCTCGCCACACCCTCAGCCCCGCGACCCGCCGAGCAGGGCGCGGGCCCGGGTCAGGGCCGAGTCCCGGTGGGCGGCGAACTCCTCGTCCGTGAAGACGGGGGTGGCGATGTCCGGGGGGATGCCCTGACCGTCATACGTCGTCCTGCGGTCGGCGGCGCTCAGGAACTCCTCGTTCGGCAGCAGGAAGGTCCAGCCGTTGGGCAGCTTGCGGTCCAGGGTGTCGGAGAACGCGCCCTGGGTGTTCTCACCGATACGGGTGGTCTCGTGCGCCCGTCCCATCAGCGCCTGGGTGAACGTCTCACCCGCGCTGATCGTCAGCCGCCCGGTGAGCACGGCCACGGGCCCGGTGTAGACGGGGCCCCGGTGCGGTGACACCCCGATCGGCTGCGGGGTGGTGAACTTCCCCGGGTCGCGCGGGTCGTTGCGCGCGTGCTTGAGGTAGGCCGTGTACGGCCGGTCGGTCAGCCGCTCGGCGAGCCGCAGCGCGAGCCGGTCGGAACCGCCGCCGTTGAACCGCACGTCGAGGACCAGGCCGCGCAGGGCGCCGGGGCCGCGGGTCCGGGCGGAGGTGAAGACGGCGTCCAGGGCGCGGTCGAGCTCCGCGCGGTCGGCCTCGTGGCCGCCGTCCTCGGTGTAGTCCTGGAAGCGGGTGACGCGCAGGTAGCCCACGCCGCCGGGCAGCTCGGCGAACGAGATCGCCCCCTGGGCCCAGGTCTGCCACGCGGCCTCGGGGACACCGACGCTCTCGGCGACGGCCGCGTCGATCCGCGGCTTGGTCTCCTTCGTGAAGACCGTGTCCTGACGCTTCCCGCCGTACTGCCGCCCCGGGGCCTCGATGGCGGTGTGCCCGTCGTGCAGCGGCTCGATCATCTCCCGGAGGACGGCGAAGAGCTCCTTGTCGTCCGTCGTCTTGGTCACCCGCGGCCGGAACCGCTCGCGCACCGCCTGCCAGTCGATGTGCTTCGCGGCGAAGAAGGGGTAATTCTCCGCATACGTCTGCCAGAAGACATCGAAGACGTCCCGCGGGTCCGCCTTGTCCTCCGGCACGGTGCGCCGGCACTCCGCCGGCAGTTCGGGGATCCGGTGGAGCGTGCGGTGGCCCACGTTGTCCGTGAACCTCAGCACCGCCTTGTCGCGCCCCGCCGGGGCCACGGTGACCGGCGCCTCGCCCTGCTGCTCGAACCGCCGGCCGGCGCCGTCCCGCGAGCCGTTGTGCACCGCGTCCCGCAGGCCCGGCAGGCAGCTGACGGCCGTGGTGTCGTACGTCCGCAGCCTGTGGCCGCCGCCGTCGATCGAGACGACCGTGCCGTAGCCGTCCATGCGCCACGTGCCGTCCAGGGCGGCCGGCCGCCGGGTGTGGTCCACGGCGGACCCGGTGCCCACGGCGGTGGTCAGGACGGCCGCCGCGGCGAGGAACAGCGCGGCGACACGGGGGGTACGGGCTCGAACGGTCATCAGAACCTCGTGAAGTCTGCGGTCTGGATGGGACGGACGGGACGGACGGGGCGGGGCCGGCCGGGACCGGAGCGGACTGTCCGGGGTGTCCGGCGGATACCCCGAAGCCTCGCCGGTAAGGGGCCCGGAGGCCATGGAGGGATCACCCGGACCGGTGGTGGGGCTGTCCCCAGGGCGATCGGTGGGGGTGGCCGTCGCGAGCCGGCCCCGGAACCTCGTATGGTCGTATCCGTGTTGGAGGAGATGCGGATCCGGTCCTTGGGCGTCATTGATGACGCGGTGGTCGAGCTGTCACCCGGTTTCACCGCGGTGACGGGTGAGACCGGCGCGGGCAAGACCATGGTCGTCACCAGCCTCGGTCTGCTGCTCGGCGGGCGCGCTGACCCCGCCCTGGTGCGGATCGGCGCCAAGGCCGCCGTGGTCGAGGGGAGGATCACCGTCGACCACCGGTCGCCCGCCGCCGTCCGGGCCGAGGAGGCCGGCGCCGAGCTCGACGACGGCACGCTGCTCATCAGCCGCACTGTCTCCGCCGAAGGGCGCTCACGCGCCCACGTGGGCGGCCGGAGCGTGCCGGTGGGGCTCCTCGGCGAGCTCGCCGACGACCTCGTCGCCGTCCACGGGCAGACCGACCAGCAGGGGCTGCTGCGGCCCGCCCGGCAGCGGCAGGCCCTCGACCGCTACGCCGGTGACGCGGTGTCCGTGCCGCTGGCCAAGTACACCGGCGCCTACCGCCGGCTGCGGACCGTCGTCGCCGAGCTGACCGAGCTGACCACGCGGGCCCGCGAGCGGGCGCAGGAAGCCGACCTGCTGCGCTTCGGGCTGGACGAGGTCGCCGCCGTCGCCCCCCTGCCGGGGGAGGACGCCGAGCTCGCCGCCGAGGCGTCGCGCCTGGGCCACGCCGAGGCCCTCGCCTCCGCGGCCTCGGCCGCCCATGCCGCCCTCGCGGGTGATCCCGAGGACCCCGAGGGCATCGACGCCGCCACGCTCGTCGCGGGCGCGCACCGCGCCGTGGAGGCCGTCCGCTCCCACGACCCGGCGCTCGCCGCGCTCTCCGACCGGATCGCCGAGATCGGCATCCTGCTGGCCGACGTGGCGGGCGAACTCGCCGGGTACTCCTCCGGGCTGGACGCGGACCCGCTGCGGCTGTCCGCGGTCGAGGAGCGGCGCGCCGCCCTGACCCACCTGGTCCGCAAGTACGGCGAGGACATCGCCGGCGTGCTGGCCTGGGCCGAGGACGGCGCCGCCCGCCTGGGCGCCCTGGAGGGCGACGACGAGCGGATCGCCGAGCTCACCGCCGAGCGGGACGCGCTGCGCGCCGAACTCGGCGGGCTGGCGCAGTCCCTGACCGACGCGCGCACCGAGGCGGCCCACCGGTTCGCCGACGCGGTCACCGCCGAACTCGCCGAGCTCGCCATGCCGCACGCGCGCGTCACCTTCGCCATCCGCCAGAGCGAGGTCGCCGAGGCGGAGGCGGGCATCGAGGTCGGCGGCCGGGCCGTCGCCTACGGTCCGCACGGCGCTGACGACGTCGAGCTGTACCTCGCCCCGCACCCCGGCGCCCAGCCGCGGCCCATCGCCAAGGGGGCGTCCGGCGGTGAGCTCTCCCGCGTCATGCTCGCCGTCGAGGTGGTCTTCGCCGGCTCCGACCCCGTGCCGACGTACCTCTTCGACGAGGTCGACGCCGGGGTCGGCGGCAAGGCGGCCGTGGAGGTGGGCCGCCGCCTGGCCCGGCTCGCGCAGTCGGCCCAGGTCGTCGTCGTCACCCACCTGCCGCAGGTCGCGGCGTTCGCGGACCGGCACCTGGTGGTGGAGAAGACCCACGACGGCTCGGTGACCCGCAGCGGCGTCCAGGTGATGGAGGGCGAGGACCGCGTCCGCGAGCTGTCCCGCATGCTGGCGGGCCAGGAGGACTCCCAGCTGGCCCGGGCCCACGCCGAGGAACTCCTGGCGGCGGCCCGGGGAACGTCGGACACGGGCCGCTGACCGCCCCGCCCCCGCCCGGGGTGGCCGGCTCCTCCGCGTAGGGTCGAAGCAAGATCGCAGAGGGGGTCGAGGTGGCATCGGGACGAGTGAGGACGCTGGGTGCGGCCGCTGTGGTGGCGCGTGGGACGTATGAGGTGCTGCGGCGTGTGGCGCCCGGTGGGGCCCGGGTGTGGGAGCGGAGCAATCATGCCGGGCGGAGCGTGGGGCTGTGGGCGGGTCCCGCCGCCGTGGCCGGGACGGCGCTCGCCGTCGGGTCGGGGCCCGGGTTGCGCCCGCGGGCTCGCGGTGCCGCCGTGCTGGCCGTGGCCGCCGCCGGGGCCTGCGGGGCCTACGACGACTTCGCCGGCGCCGGCGACCCGCGCCGCGGGTTCCGCGCCCACCTGACAGCGCTGCGCGACGGCGAGGTGACCAGCGGCACCGTCAAGCTCGCCGGGATCTCCGCCGCCGCCCTGCCGGCCGGGGCGGTGCTCAAGGAGCGGCCCCTGGACAAGCTGCTGGCCGCCACGGTCATCGCCGGCTCGGCGCACCTCGTCAACCTGCTGGACGTGCGGCCCGGCCGGGCCGCCGGCGCGGTGCTCGCGATCGGCGCCGGGCAGCTGGCCCGGGGCGGTGCCCCGGCCGCCGCCCCCGTCGGCGCGGCGGCCGCCCTGTTCGGCGCCGACCTCGGCGAGCGCACGATGCTCGGCGACGCGGGCGCGCACGCGCTCGGCGCGGGTCTCGGCATCGCCGCGGTGGCGGCGGCCGGCCGGGCCGGGCTCGCCGCGCAGGCCCTCGCCCTGGTGGCCGTGGCAGCGGCGATGGACGCCAAGAATCACCTATGTGAGTGAATCCGCGGATGCGTGGCCGAGGTGAGGCGGTCAACCCGCGAGACGGTGGTGCCGGGACACCGGCGCAGGCTGGCATCCTGGACGCGGTACTGCCCTGTCGCCCGCCCACCGCACCCGACGCCGAATCAGGAGTTCCACCCGCGTGAGCAGCACACCCGTACCGTCGCCCGGGCGGCCGTCCCTGCACGCCGTGCACGTACTCGGCGGCGGGGGTGCCGGCAGCGGCGCGCACGTGCGGTCGCTGACGGCCGGGCTGGTGGCCCGGGGGCTGAAGGTCACCGTGTGCGCGCCGCGGCGGACGGGCGAGGGATACGGCTTCACGCGCGCGGGCGCTTCGTTCACGCCGCTGCGCACCCGCTCGGACGCCCTGGCCGTCGCGGGCATCCGGGCCGCGAGCCGGGGCGCCGACGTGGTGCACGCGCACAGCCTGCGGTCGGCGGTGCTGGCCGCGCTCGCGCTGCGCGGGCGGCGCACCCCGCTGGTGGTCACCTGGCACACCCGGGTGCGCGCGGCGGGCACCCGGGCCCGCCTCGTCGCGCTGATGGAACGCCGGGCGGCCCGCGCCGCGGCGGTGGTCCTGGGGGCCACCTCGGAGCTGGTGGACCGCGCCCGGCTCCGCGGCGCCCGCGACGCCCGGCTCGCGCCCGTCGCGGTGCCCTTGCCGCGCGCCGCCCCCGAGGACGCCGAACTCCTGCGCAACAAGGCCCGCGCCGAACTCGGCGCGGTGGCCCGGCCCCTGCTCGTCACCGTCGGCCGCCTGGAGCCGGACCAGGGCCACGGCCCCCTGCTGGACGCCGCCCGGTCCTGGACCGAGCTGGACCCCGAGCCGCTGCTGATCGTGGCGGGCGAGGGGCCCCGGCGGCCGGAGCTGCAGCGCAGGATCGAGTCGGAAGGGCTGTCCGTGCGCCTGGTGGGCCGCCGCGACGACGTGCCGGAACTGCTGGCCACGGCCGACGTCGCGATCCTGCCGAGCCGCTGGGAGGCCCGTTCGCTGCTGGCCCAGGAGGCCCTGCACGCGGGCGTGCCGCTCGTCGCCACGGCGGTCGGCGGCGTGCCGGAGCTGGTGGGGACCGCCGCCGAGCTCGTGCCCTACGGGGACGTCGCCGCCCTGGCCGCCACGGTCGCGCGCCTCCTCGCGGACCCCGCCCGCCGCGCCGAGCTCACCCTGGCGGGTCACGCCCAGGCGGCGACCTGGCCCACGGAGGACGACACGGTGGCCCATGTGCTCAGCGTCTACGACGAGTTGACCGCGGGCCCCGGCTGACCGCTCACCCCGCGTACCGCCGGGCCCGCAGCGCCAGGCCCAGCGACAGCACCGCCTCGGGGTCCTCCAGATCCGTGCCCAGCAGGCGGGCTATGCGGCCCAGCCGGTCGTAGAGGGTCTGGCGGTTGAGGTGCAGCTCGCGGGCCGTCTCCGCCTTGCGGCCCCCGCGCGCCAGGTAGGACTCCAGCGTGGGCAGCAGCGCCGGACGGGCCGAGGCGTCGTGGGCGAGGAGCGGACCGATCACCCGCTCGACGAACGCCGCCAGGTCCCCTTGCGCGCGCAGCCGCCACAGCAGGACGTCCACGTCCAGGCGCCGCACGTCGTGCCACGGCCGGTCGGGCAGCCGCTGGGCCGCCGTCGCCGCCTCCGCCGCGTGCCGCAGCCCGGCGCCCGCCGCGGCCCACGCGGCGGGCACGCCGGCCACCACCACGGGCCGCCGGGCGGCCGCCCGGGCCGCCCCGGCCCGCAGCGCAGCCGCCACCCGGTCGGCGACGGGGGACCGCTCGGCCTCGTCCCGCAGCCCTACCAGCAGGGGGACGCTGCCCTCCGGCAGCCGCACGCCCAGCAGTACCGGCACCCCGGCCCCCGCCAGCTCCTCCTGCACCGCGCAGGCCAGCGCGGCCCAGCCGTCCGGCGGCGCCAGGCCCCCGGCCGGCCGCATCACCACCGGCAGCAAGGGCCCCGGGCCCGGCCGGAACCCCAGCACCCTGGCCTGGGCCGGGGCCTCCTCGGGGTCGACGCGGCCCTCGGCCAGCTCGCGGAGGAAGTCACCGCGCCCCCGCGCCGCCAGCTCCTCCTGCCGGGCCTGGAGCAGCACGACCGCCAGCAGCCCGGCCGTACGGTCCGCGGCGATCCGGTGCACGGGCGCGAGAGCGGTGTTGACCGGCGGGACGGTCAGCCGGGCCCGGACGGTCTCCGGGCCCGGGCCGCGGCCGGGGATGTCGGTGGTCAGCGTCCCGGCCAGGCCGCAGTCGCGCAGCCCGTCCCAGACCTGGAGGGGATCGGCCGCACCGGGCCGGCCCGTGGGCCCGGCCGCGTAGAGCAGCCGACCGTCCGCCGTCTCCAGGAAGGCGGGGTTGCCGGTGAAGTCCGCGAACAGCCGCAGGACCTCCGGCACCCCGCCCCCGCCCAGCAGCAGCTCCGTGCACCGGGCGTGCACCTCGTCGGCGCGCCGCAGCAGCGCGTAGTGCTCGTTGACGAGCTCGGTGTGGATCTCCTCGGTCACCGCCACGAACGGCACCTCGCGGTGCAGCTGGACCAGGGGCAGCCCGTACGAGCGCGCCGTGTCGACCACCGCCGCGGGCAGCGCGGCGAACCGCGACCCCAGCTCGACCACCAGCGCCGCGATGTCCCGCTCCGCCAGCCCGCGGACGAAGGCGCGCTGCTCGGCCGGGCGGGCACCCACGCCCAGGCCGGTGGTCAGCAGCAGCTCGCCGCCCTTGAGCAGGGCGGCGATGTTCGGCGACTCGCCCGCGTGCACCCAGCGCACCGGCCTCTCCAGCCGGTCGCCGCCGGTCACGACCTCGGGCAGCCCCTTGCGCAGCGCGGGCAGTGCCAGGGCCCGGGCCACGGTGATCGTCCCTCGCGGGCCTTGGGGTTCCATGCCGGGAACGCTACTCGGACCACCCGCGCGGGGACCAGCGTCGGCCGGTGCCCCGGCGGCCGGCCGCCGCGGGGGAGCGGGACGCGGCCGACGCACCCGAACGGGCGGACCTCGTCACAGATGAGCGCTTCACCCTCCCTGCCCCTCCGGCCCCTTCGGCCCCTCGGGTCAAGGCGAGCCGCGTCCCCCGTCACCCCCGTCGGCGCCGGAGCGCCGCCCCCGCAGCCCCCGGTCAGCCCCCGAAAGCGCTCGACGCGGTGAGCCGCAGCGCCGTGTCGATCAGCGGCACGTGGCTGAACGCCTGCGGGAAGTTCCCCACCTGCCGCTGCAGCCGGGGGTCCCACTCCTCCGCCAGCAGCCCCAGGTCGTTGCGGAGCCCCAGCAGCTTCTCGAACAGCTGCCGCGCCTCGTCGACCCGGCCGATCATCGCCAGGTCGTCGGCGAGCCAGAACGAGCAGGCCAGGAACGCCCCCTCGTCACCCTCCAGCCCGTCCACGCCCGCGTCGTCGCCGGCGGTCGGATAGCGCAGGATGAACCCGTCGGGCGTCGACAGCTCCCGCTGGATGGCCTCGATGGTGCCGATGACGCGCTTGTCGTCGGGCGGCAGGAAGCCCATCTGCGGGATGAGCAGCAGCGACGCGTCCAGCTCCTTGGAGCCGTAGGACTGGGTGAAGGTGTTGCGCTCCTTGTCGTACCCGTGCTCGCAGACGTCGCGGTGGATGTCGTCGCGCAGCTCGCGCCACCGCTCCAGCGGGCCGTCCACGTCACCGGCCTCGATGAGCTTGATGGTGCGGTCCACGGCGACCCAGGCCATCACCTTGGAGTGCACGAAGTGGCGGCGCGGGCCGCGCACCTCCCAGATGCCCTCGTCCGGCTCGTTCCAGTGGTCCTCCAGATAGCCGATGAGCCGCAGCTGGAGCAGGCTGGCGTAGTCGTTGCGGGCGAGGCCCGTCATGTGCGCGAGGTGCAGCGCCTCGGTGACCTCGCCGTAGACGTCCAGCTGGAGCTGGTCCGCCGCGCCGTTGCCGATGCGGACCGGCCCGGAGTTCTCGTAGCCCGGCAGCCACGGCAGCTCGGCCTCGCCCAGCTCGCGCTCGCCCGCGATGCCGTACATGATCTGCAGGTTCTCCGGGTCGCCGGCGACGGCGCGCAGCAGCCACTCGCGCCAGGCGCGGGCCTCCTCGCGGTAGCCGGTGCGCAGGAGCGAGGAGAGGGTGATGGCCGCGTCCCGGAGCCAGGTGAAGCGGTAGTCCCAGTTCCGGGAGCCGCCGATGTCCTCCGGGAGGGAAGTGGTGGGGGCGGCGACGATGCCGCCGGTCGGCGCGTAGGTGAGCGCCTTGAGCGTGATCAGCGAACGGACGACGGCGTCCCGGTAGGGGCCGTGGTACGTGCAGTGCTCGACCCACTCCCGCCAGAAGTCCTCCGTCGCCGTCAGCGAGCCCTCCGGGTCCGGCAGGGCCGGCGCCTCCCGGTGCGAGGGCTGCCAGCTGATGGTGAACGCGACGCGCTCGCCGGGCGAGACGGTGAAGTCGGAGTAGGTGGTGAGGTCCTTGCCGAAGGTGTCGGCGGAGGTGTCCAGCCACACCGAGTCGGGCCCGGCGACGGCCACCGTGCGGTCGCCCACCTTGTGCACCCAGGGCACGACGCGCCCGTAGGCGAACCGCATCCGCAGCGCCGAGCGCATCGGCACCCGGCCGCTGACCCCTTCCACGATGCGGATCAGCTGGGGCGCCCCGTCGCGGGGCGGCATGAAGTCGATCACCCGCACGGTGCCGCGCGGGGTGTCCCATTCGGATTCGAGCACCAGGGAATCCCCCCGGTAGCGGCGGCGGTCGGCATGCGGGGGCGCCGCCCCGGAGGGGTGCGCGGGCCCGATGCGCCAGAAGCCGTGTTCCTCGGTACCCAGCAGACCGGCGAATGCGGCCTGGGAATCGAATCGGGGGAGGCACAGCCAGTCGGCCGTGCCGTCCCGGCAGACCAGTGCGGCGGTCTGCATGTCACCGATGAGTGCGTAATCCTCGATACGCCCGGCCACGTCATCTCCAGTCGAACGGCCACGTGACCCCGAAGGGTCCTTTTGCGGTCAAGCGATCTTTGACGAGCTCTTGTTCCGGAGGTGGGGGGCCCGTCCAGCGGTAGCTGGGGGAGGGTTGTGCCGTGCCGGCCGGCTCGCTGCAATGTGTCCGTGCAGGATACGACGCCGAGTTGGTGCGACGCGCGACGGTTGGAGGACGAATCTGAGCCGAATGGGTGGCCTGGGATCCAGCCGCGCGGCGGCGTGTGCGGGGGCCCGGGGGAGCGTCCGGGACGATCCGGGGAAGAGTCGGGGCAGGGCCCGGAAGAACGCCCGGAGAAGGGGCGCGAGGACCGGCGAAAGGCCGGGGAAACGGCCCCGCCGCGCGGCCGCCACGCGTCGCCGGGCGCGGCCGGGCCGGGGCGCTGATACCCTGGTACCCCGTGGACCGGTGGGCGCAAGACCCCCCAACCGCAGCGACGGCACCCCCGAAAAAACGGGGTGATCGCCGGTACGCACCTCACCTCGCGACCACGGGAGCCCCCCTTTGGCCATTGCCGCTAAGCCCACGACGACCAAGCACCTCTTCGTCACGGGGGGTGTCGCCTCCTCGCTCGGCAAGGGTCTGACGGCCTCCAGCCTGGGCGCGCTGCTCAAGGCGCGGGGTCTGCGGGTCACGATGCAGAAGCTCGACCCGTACCTCAACGTCGACCCCGGCACGATGAACCCCTTCCAGCACGGTGAGGTGTTCGTCACCAACGACGGCGCCGAGACCGACCTGGACATCGGCCACTACGAGCGCTTCCTCGACGTCGACCTCGACGGGTCCGCCAACGTCACCACCGGCCAGGTGTACTCCTCGGTGATCGCCAAGGAGCGGCGCGGCGAGTACCTGGGCGACACCGTGCAGGTCATCCCGCACATCACCAACGAGATCAAGCACCGCATCCGCCGCATGGCGACCGACGACGTCGACGTCGTGATCACCGAGGTCGGCGGCACGGTCGGCGACATCGAGTCGCTGCCGTTCCTGGAGACCGTCCGCCAGGTCCGCCACGAGGTCGGCCGCGACAACGTCTTCGTCGTCCACATCTCGCTGCTGCCCTACATCGGCCCTTCCGGCGAGCTGAAGACCAAGCCCACCCAGCACTCCGTCGCCGCGCTGCGCAACATCGGCATCCAGCCCGACGCGATCGTGCTGCGCGCAGACCGCGAGGTGCCGGCCGCCATCAAGCGCAAGATCTCGCTGATGTGCGACGTCGACGAGGCGGCCGTCGTCGCCGCGATCGACGCCCCCTCGATCTACGACATCCCCAAGGTGCTGCACACCGAGGGCCTGGACGCCTACGTCGTGCGCAAGCTCGACCTGCCGTTCCGCGACGTGAACTGGACCCAGTGGGAGGACCTGCTGGACCGCGTCCACAACCCCGACCACGAGGTCACCGTCGCCCTGGTCGGCAAGTACATCGACCTGCCCGACGCCTACCTCTCGGTCACCGAGGCCATCCGCGCGGGCGGCTTCGCCAACCGGGCCCGCGTCAAGGTCAAGTGGGTCGCCTCCGACGACTGCAAGACCCCGGCGGGCGCCGAGAAGCAGCTCGGCGACGTCGACGCCATCTGCGTCCCCGGCGGCTTCGGCGACCGCGGCGTCAACGGCAAGGTCGGCGCGATCACCTACGCCCGCGAGAACAAGGTGCCGCTGCTGGGCCTGTGCCTGGGCCTGCAGTGCGTGGTCATCGAGGCCGCGCGCAACCTCGCCGGCATCGAGGGCGCCAACTCCACCGAGTTCGACCCGGCCACCGCGAACCCGGTGATCTCCACCATGGCCGAGCAGCTCGACATCGTCGCCGGTGAGGGCGACATGGGCGGCACCATGCGCCTGGGCATGTACCCGGCCAAGCTCGCCGAGGGCTCCATCGTCCGCGAGGTCTACGCGGGCGAGCCCTACGTCGAGGAGCGCCACCGCCACCGCTACGAGGTCAACAACTCCTACCGCGCGGAGCTGGAGAAGGCCGGGCTGCAGTTCTCGGGCACCTCGCCCGACAACAAGCTCGTCGAGTACGTCGAGTACCCGCGCGAGGTGCACCCCTACCTCGTCGCCACCCAGGCCCACCCGGAGCTGCGCTCCCGCCCGACCCGCCCGCACCCGCTCTTCGCGGGCCTGGTGAAGGCGGCCGTGCAGCGCAAGCAGGGCTGACCTATACGGTTGCCGGGGTGGGGGGCCGCGCTGTCGTGGCGGCCCCCCACCCCGGTTTTTCCGTTTTTGGAGGCATCGCAATGGGCATCAAGGACACCCCCGCCGAGTGGCGGGTCACCGCGACGGCGACCCCGTTCACCGGCAACAAGACCAGCGTGCGCACGGACGACGTCGTCATGCCGGACGGCTCCACCGTCCAGCGCGACTACCAGGTGCACCCCGGCTCGGTCGCCGTCCTCGCCCTCGACGACACCGGCCGCGTCCTGGTCCTGAAGCAGTACCGCCACCCCGTGCGCCAGAAGCTGTGGGAGATCCCCGCGGGCCTGCTCGACATCCCCGGCGAGAACCCGCTGACGGCCGCCCAGCGCGAGCTGTACGAGGAGGCGCACGTCAAGGCCGAGGACTGGCGGGTGCTGACCGACGTCTACACCACGCCCGGCGGCTGCGACGAAGCCGTGCGGATCTTCCTCGCCCGGGGCATCTCCGAGATCGAGGGCGAGCGCTTCGAGGTCTCCGAGGAGGAGGCCGACATGGAGTTCGCCCGGGTCCCGCTCGACGAGCTGGTGCGCGGCGCCCTCGCCGGCGAGCTCCACAACAACTGCCTGGTCGTCGGAGCGCTCTCGCTCGCGGCGGCGCTCACGGTGGGGCTGGACACGCTGCGGCCGGCCGATGCGGTGTGGCCTGCCCGGCCGTTTGAGGCGTAGCGCCTTTCTGCGGGTCGTTTTGGGGTGCACCACCGCTGCGCGGCGGTGTCCTCAAACGCCGGACGGGCTGATTGGGCTGAGCTCAGCTGACACCAGCCCGTCCGGGGGTGCCTCCTTGTGGCTCTCGCCCGCCGCGAGGGTGTGCACCACCGCTGCGCGGCGGTGTCCTCAATCTCCCCCAGCTAACGCTGGGAGGTGCCCCCAGACGGGCTGGTCCAGCATCCGCGAAAGCGCGCGAAACGCGCCATTCGGAGATAAGAGGCATAGCACCTGCCATTCCTCACAACCGAACATATCT
>NZ_JBEYZW010000101.1:0-23932 GCF_040646215.1 Streptomyces sp. NPDC046215
CTTCTGCCACCCCCCCCCGCGCGGCTCGTCCGCCCACCCCCCCCCCCCCCGCCCCCCCCCCCCCCCCGCGCCCGCAGGGCGCTCGCCGCCGCAGGCGGCAACGGCAGGCTAAGGCAGCCACGCCTTCCAGACGTCCGGGTGCCGCTCCACCCACCGCTTCGCCGCCTCGTCGGCGGACAGCTTCTCCTCGGCGATCATCTGCGCGACCTCGTTCTGGTGCTCCTTCGTCCACCGGAAGTTCTTCAGGAACCGGGCCGCCTTGCCGCCCTTGTGCGTGAACTCCGCGTTGAGGAACTTCTTCAGCGATGTCGTCGGGTACGCGCAGTCGACGGTCGCGGGGTCCGCCGCTCCCTTCTCGGCGCAGGCGTCGGTGTGCTCGGGGAGCTTCACCTCGACCATCGGCACCTCGTTGAAGAGCCACTGCGGCTCGTACCAGTAGGTGAGGAACGGCTGCTTCTTCTTCGCGAACTGCCTGAGCTGCGTGATCTGCGCGGCTTCCGAACCGGCGAAGACGACCTGGTAGTCCAGGTTCAGGTTCTTCACCAGCGCCTTGTCGTTGGTGACGTACGACGGGGAGCCGTCGAGCAGCTGGCCCTTGCCGCCGCTCTCGGGGCTGCGCAGCTGGGACGCGTACTTGTTGAGGTTCTTCCAGTCCAGGACGTCCGGGTGGGCGTCGGCGAAGTACTTGGGGACGAACCAGCCGATGTGCCCGGTGACCCCGAGGTCTCCGCCGGGCGCGATCGTCTTCTTCTCCTCGACGTACCGCTTCTCCTGGTCCGGGTGGCCCCAGTCCTCCATGATCGCGTCGACCCGGCCCTGGCTGAGCGCGTCCCACGCGGGCACCTCGTCCACCTGCACGGTGTCGACGCGGTAGTCGAGCTCGTGCTCCAGGAGGTACTTCGCCACGGCGGTGTTGGCGCGGGCGCCGACCCAGGACTGCACCGACAGGGTGACGGTCTTGGCGCCCTGGGCGTTGGCGTAGGGCGAGGACTGCTTGGTCATGTCGGCCGCCCCGCAGCCGGTGACGGCGAGCAGGCCGAGGGCGCCCGCGGTGATCAGGGCGTTGCGAGCCGCTGTGCGAGCCATCTCAGACCTCCTCCTTCGACTTGGTCGGCTGGGTGACGCGGTCGAGCATCAGCCCCAGGCAGACGATCGCGGCACCCGCGACCAGACCGGCGGCCAGGTCGCCCTGGGCCAGGCCGAAGACGACCTCGTAGCCGAGCGCGCCACCGCCGACGAGACCGCCGATGATGACGACGGACAGCACCAGCACCACGGCCTGGTTGACCGCGAGCAGCAGCTCGGGCCGGGCGAGCGGGAACTGCACCTGGCGCAGCTGCTGGCCGCTGGTGGCGCCCATCGAGCGGGCGGACTCCAGGGCGCCGGGGTTGACCTGGCGCAGGCCCTGGCTGGTGATGCGGACGACGGCGGGCAGCGCGTAGACGATCGCCGCCGCGGCGGCCGGGGCCCGGCCGACGCCGAACAGGGCGACGACGGGGATCAGGTACACGAACTGCGGCATGGTCTGGAACACGTCCAGGACCGGGCGCAGCAGCCGCTCCGCCCGGGGGCTGCGGGCCGCGGGCACGGCGATCGCGAAGCCGAGGACGAGGGTGACGGCCACGGCGGCCAGCACCTGGGAGAGGGTGTCCATGGACATCTCCCAGCGGCCCAGGACGCCGATCGCGGCGAGCGCGAGGACGGCGGTCAGGGCGGTGCGCCAGGTGCCGATCAGCCAGGCGAGCGCGGCCACGAGCAGCAGGGCGCCCCACCAGGGCAGGCTCAGCAGGCCGTCGCGCAGCGGGTCGAGGACCCAGCCGGTGTAGTGGGCGGCCCACTCGGCGGTGCCGCCGATGCCGGGGACGCCGGAGTAGAGGTGGTCGACCATCCAGTCCTTGGCGTCGTTGACCGGCGCGGCGATGGCCACGGTCCAGCCGTCGGGCCAGGTGCGGGAGTCCAGCAGGCGGGCCGCGCCGGCGGCTGCCGCGGTGACCGCGGCGACGAGCGCCCAGCGCGCCCAGGGGCGGCCGGCGGGCGCTTCGCCCATGCGGGCGCCCGCGGCGGCGGTCGTCCGGTCCAGGACGACGGCCAGCAGCACGATGGGGATGCCCGCGGCCAGCGCGCTGCCGACGTCGACGGTCGACAGGGCCTGGTAGACGCGGTCGCCGAGGCCGTCGGCGCCGATCACGGAGGCGATCACGGCCATGGACAGCGCCATCATGATCGTCTGGTTGACGCCCAGGAGCAGCTCCCGGCGGGCCAGGGGCAGCCGGGCGGTCAGCAGGCGCTGCCGGCCGGTGGCACCGAGGGAGTCCACCGCTTCGAGGACGCCCTTGTCGGTGGAGCGCAGGCCCATGGCGGTGAGGCGGGCCATGGGCGGGGCCGCGTAGACGACGGTCGCCAGGACGGCGGGGGCCACGCCGATGCCGAAGACCAGCACGACGGGCAGCAGGTAGGCGAAGGCCGGCAGCGCCTGCATGGTGTCGAGAACGGGCCGCATCCCGCGGAACGCGCGGTCCGACAGGCCGCCCGCGAGGCCGAGCAGCGCGCCGACGGCGACGGACGCGGCGACGGCCACGACCATCAGCGCGAGGGTGCGCATGGTGGGCACCCACATGCCGAGCAGGCCGCACACGGCGAACGACGCGAGGGCGGTGGCGGCGACCCGCGGCCCGGCCACGCGCCAGGCGAGCAGGGTGGCGCCGGCGGTGACGCCGGCCCAGCCGAGGGCGAGCAGCACGGTGTAGACGGCCTGCACGGCGGCGATGATCGCGCCGCTGATGTGGCCGAAGAAGTAGAGGAACACCCAGTGGCTGTCGCGGTTGTCGATGATCCAGTCGCTGGCGCGGCCCAGGGGCCCGCTGAGGTCGACGGTCAGTGCCTGCGGCCAGGTGCCGCTGCCCCAGCCGGCGGCGGCCAGCGGGACGAGGACGGCCGCGGCGGCGGCGAGCAGGAGGAGCTTGCGGCCGGCGGGGCGGGCCCACAGGGCGTGCAGGGTCCGCAGGGCGCCGGTGCGCGCGGGGGCCTCGGCGGCTTCGGAGGCGTTGGTGGTCTCGGGGGCGTTGGTGGTGTCGGCGGCTTCCCGGCGCTGCGGGGTGGCCGCGCGGGGCGCGGGGGCGTTCTTCGCCCCGGGCGCGGACGTGCGGGCGGGCGAGGTGGTGGCGCTCATGCGGAGCACCCCCCGGTGTGAGGGCTGGGGGAAACGTTCACGCCGCCGCCTTCCCGCGGTCCAGCCCGGCCACGACGCCGAGCAGTCCCTGGCTGTCGACGACACCGAGACAGCGTCCGCCGTCCACGACGCGCGCCGGGCCGCCGGTGCGGGCCACGGTCTCGATCGCGTCGGCGACGGTCGTCGTGGGGGCCAGCGCGGAGCCCGCGTCGGCCTCGCCCGCTTCGGCCGGGCGCATGGCGCGGCGGACGGTGAGGACCTGCTCGCGGGGGACGTCGCGGACGAAGTCGCGCACGTAGTCGTCGGCCGGGGAGCCGACGATCTCCTCCGGGGTGCCGCACTGGACGACGCGGCCGCCGCGCATCAGCGCGATGCGGTCGCCGACGCGCAGCGCCTCGGAGAGGTCGTGGGTGATGAAGACCATGGTGCGGCCCTCGTCGTGGTGCAGGCGGACGACCTCCTCCTGCATGTCCCGGCGGATCAGCGGGTCGAGGGCGCTGAACGGCTCGTCGAACAGCAGGACTTCGGGGTCGGCGGCGAGGGCGCGGGCGAGGCCGACGCGCTGCTGCTGGCCGCCGGAGAGCTGGGTGGGGCGGCGGTCCTCGAGGCCGGCCAGGCCCACCTTCTCGACCATCTCGGCGGCCTTGGCGCGACGTTCGGCCTTGCCGACGCCCTGGATCTCCAGCCCGTAGGCGACGTTGTCGAGGACGGTGCGGTGCGGGAGGAGGCCGAAGTGCTGGAAGACCATGGCGGCGCGGTGCCGGCGCAGGTCGCGCAGCCGGCCGCGGTCCATGCCGACGACATCCTCGCCGTCGATGGCGATGGCGCCCGAGGTGGGCTCGATGAGCCGGGTCAGGCAGCGCACGAGCGTGGACTTGCCGGAGCCGGAGAGGCCCATGACGACGAAGACCTCGCCCTGCCGGACATCGAAGGACACGTCGCGGACGGCGACGGTGCAGCCGGTCTGCTCGCGCAGGTCTTCCGGCGACAGCTCCGCGAGCGGGCTGCCGGGGACGCGGTCGGCCTTGGGGCCGAAGACCTTCCACAGGTTGCGGACGGAGAAGACGGGCGTCTCCTCACCGGTCGTGCCGGTGGTGGCCGCCGCGGTCGCGGCGGTATTGCCGGGGCCGTTCACTTGCCATCACCCCTGTCTGTCGTGCGCGCCGCAAGCAGGGCGGCGCACTTCTCCCCCACCATCAGGACTCCGATCATCGGGTTGACCGCCGGCATCGTGGGGAAGACGGAGGCGTCGGCGATCCGCACGCCGTCCAGGCCGCGGATCCGCAGCTGCGGGTCCACCACGGCCTGTTCGTCGTCCTCCGCGCCCATCCGGCAGGTGCCGGCCGGGTGGTAGACGGTGTGGGCGACCTTGCGGGCGTACTCGCTGATCTCCTCGTCGGAGGTGATCTCCGGGCCCGGGCACACCTCCCGCTTGAGCCACCCCGCGAGCGGCTCGGTCTTGGCTATCTCCCGGGCGATCTTGATTCCGTCGACGAGGGTGCGGGCGTCGTAGTCGTCCTCGTCGGTGAAGTAGCGGAAGTCCAGCGCGGGCTTGACCTCGGGGTCGGCGCTGGTGAGGTACAGCCGGCCGCGGCTGTGCGGCTTGGGGATGTTCGGCGTCATCGACACCCCGTGCTCGGGCTTCTCGTAGCCCAGCCGCTCCGGGTTGTCGGTGAAGGGGATCTGGTAGAAGTGGAACATCAGGTCGGGACCGCCCGCCGCCGGGTCGCGGCGGACGAACAGGCCCGCGTCGGAGTCCATCGCCGAGTTCTCGGGGATCGGCCCGTCGGTCTCCCACACGATGACCGACTCGGGGTGGTCCAGGAGGTTCTCGCCGACGCCCGGCAGGTCGTGGACGACGGGGATGCCGAGCGCCTCCAGGTCGGCCTTGGGGCCGATGCCGGAGTGCAGCAGCAGCCGCGGGGTGTCCACCGCGCCCGCGCACAGCAGGACCTCGTTCGCCGCCTCGACCAGAAGATCCTGGCCGTCCTTGGTGCGCACCCGCACGCCCGTGGCGCGGCCGCCCTCCAGCTCCAGCCGGTAGGCCCAGGTCTCCAGCATCAGGTGGAGGTTGGGGCGGTCGCCGGCCTCGATGTGCGGGTGCAGGTAGGCGACGGAGGCGGAGGAGCGCTTGTTGTTCTCCGGGTGGTAGGCGAGGTCGAAGAAGCCGACGCCCTCGTGGAAGGGCTTCTTGTTGAAGCCCTCCACGCGCGGGACGTCGAGGGCGGCCTGCGCGGCCTCCACGAAGTCCCGGGCGATGGCGTTGCGGTCCTTCTCGTCCACCGCGACGATGTTGTTGCGCAGCTGGTCGAAGTAGGGGTCCATCGAGGCGGCGTTCCAGCCCGTCGCCCCCGCGGTCTCCCACTCGTCCCAGTCGCCGGGCAGCGGCTTGAAGGAGATCAGCGTGTTGTGCGAGGAGCACCCGCCGAGCACCCGCGCCCGGCTGTGCCGGATGTGGGAGTTGCCGCGCGGCTGCTCGGTCGTCGGGTAGTCGTAGTCCAGGTCGCCGCCGAGCAGCCCGAGCCAGCGGCGCAGGGTGAGCACGTCGGGGCGGTCGATGTCGGAGGGGCCGCCTTCGATGACCACGACGGACGTGCCGGGGTCCTCGGCGAGCCGGGAGGCGATCACCGAGCCTGCGGTGCCGCCGCCGACGACGACGTAGTCGGCGGTGATCTTCTCAACTGCGGGGGGCATGTGGGTACTCCTCGGGGACAGGAAGGTTCTGCGCGTGTGAAGGACGTCGGCCGTGCGGTGGTGCCGGGGCTCAGCCTGCGAACCAGCGCACCGGCTGCGGCTCGAGGTTCTGGTAAATGTGCTTGGCCTCGCGGTACTCGGCAAGACCCGCCGGGCCGAGCTCACGGCCGATTCCGGACTTGCCGAAGCCGCCCCACTCCGCCTGCGGCAGGTAGGGGTGGTAGTCGTTGATCCAGACGGTGCCGTGGCGCAGCCGCCCGGCGACGCGGCGGGCGCGGCCCGCGTCCTTGGTCCAGACGGCGCCGGCGAGCCCGTACTCGGTGTCGTTGGCGAGGGTGACGGCCTCGTCCTCGGTACGGAAGGTCTCGACGGTGAGGATCGGCCCGAAGGTCTCCTCCCGAACGACCTTCATCTCCCGGTGGCAGCCGTCGAGGACGGTCGGCGCGTAGAAGTAGCCGGCGGCGGGCCGGACCGCGCTCGGCTCGGGCTGGGCGCCGCCGCAGCGCACGGTCGCGCCCTCGGCCACCGCGGAGGCGACGTACGCCTCGATCTTGTCGAGCTGCTGGGCGGAGACGAGCGGGCCGCACTCGACGCCCTCCTCGGTGCCCCGGCCCAGCTTGATCAGCTCGGCGCGGCGGGCGAGTTCGGTGACGAACCGCTCGCGCACGGACTCCTCGATGATCAGCCGGGAGCCGGCCGAGCAGACCTGGCCGCTGTGGATGAAGGCCGCGTTGAGGGCCTGGTCGACGGCGGTGTCGAAGTCCTCGTCGGTGGCGCAGGCGTCGGCGAAGACGACGTTGGGGTTCTTGCCGCCGAGTTCGAGGGCGACCTTCTTCACGGTCGGCGCGGCGGCCTGCATGACCTTGATGCCGCTGGAGAGGCCGCCGGTGAAGGAGACGAGATCGACGTCGGGGTGCTCGGAGAGCCGGGCGCCGACGGGGTCGCCCGCGCCGGTGACGAGGTTGGCGACGCCGTCCGGCAGTCCGGCCTCGGCCAGCAGGCGCACGAGGTGGACGGTGGAGAGCGGGGTGACCTCGCTCGGCTTGATCACGAAGGTGTTGCCCGCGGCCAGCGCCGGGGCGACCTTCCAGCTGGCCTGGAGCAGGGGGTAGTTCCAGGGCGCGATCAGCGCGCAGACGCCGACCGGCTCGTGGACGACGACGCTGTGGACGGTGGCCGAGCCGGCGTCTACGACGCGGCCGGCGCCCTCGCCGATCACGAGGTCGGCGAAGTAGCGGAAGGCGTCGGTCACGCAGTCGACGTCGATGCCGCCCTCGGCGACGGTCTTGCCGGTGTCGCGGCTCTCGATCAGGGCGATGGTCTCGCGGTCGCGCTGCAGCAGGTCGGCGACCCGGCGCAGCAGGGCGGCCCGCTCGGCCACCGGGGTGTGGGGCCAGGGGCCGGTGTCGAAGGCGGCGCGGGCGGCGGCGACGGCGGCGTCGGTGTCCTCCGTGCCGCCCTCGGCCACCACGGCCAGCGTCTTGGCGTCAGCGGGGTCGAGGACCTCCCGCTGCGCGCCGGACGCGGCGGCACGCCACACCCCGTTCACATGGATGGTCTCGACTGACGACATGTCTCTTCTGCCTTCCGATATCCGAAACGTCCCGTTGCCGACGGAACAGAGCTCACCCGGCAACGGGACGCGCCTCACCAGAAAGCGAAAACCTATGCCTCTTTCTTCACAAAGAGTGACGCGAGTCACTCTGAGTCAGTGCCGTCACCCCGTTCCCGCGCAGTAGCCGGTCGGGCAGAACGACCTGACCACCTCCCGGTAGATCCGCAGGTGCGCCGACCAGTCGGCGGACGGCCCGGCGACCAGCAGCGCGTACTGCCGGCGGTCGGACGCGGTGTAGGCGAAGATCCGCACGTGCCGGCCGTTGCCGCTGCTCGCCGTGTAGGTGTACTCCAGCTCGGCCGCGTCACCGCTGCCGCTCGTTCTGGCCAGCCCGATCTTGCTGTAGCCCTTGTTCTTGGAGACGGTCTTCTCGGTGGCGGTCAGGGATTCGTACGGCGTGGTCTCCGGCCCGTTCAGCGTGAAGACCTGGATCAGGCTCTCGCCGAACGGCTTCTTATAGAAGACGGAGGCGCCCTCCGTGCTGCGCACCCACCCCCGGGGCACGGCCAGGGTGAACCCGGCCGGGTCGGGTGTGGTGACGTAGCCGTTGGGGGCGCCGGTGCCCGCGAAGGTGCTGGGCGCCGGGCTGGGGGCGTAGGTCGGCGGGTACGTCGGGGTGGAGGTCGAGCCGCCCGTGTAGCCGCCGATGCCCGCGTCGTCCGTCGGGCCCGGGGTGGGCCAGGCGCTCACGCCGGGGCCGGCCTGCCCGCCGCCGGAGCGGCCGCCGTCCCCCTCGTCGTCCTGGAACAGTGCCCAGGCGCCGACGCCGATGCCGCCCGCCAGCACCACCCCGGCCAGGACCCCGGCCAGGACCGTCGCGTGCGAGGGCCCGCCGGGCAGGTCGTCCGGGGGGACCGGTGCGAGCAGGACGTCCGGCTCGTCGGGGTCGTACGCTCTCGGGGGCGTGGGGTCGTCGTCCACCCACTGCTGGAGATCCGCGTCCCAGCGGCTCATGATCTGCGCCCCCTCACGCCAGCAGCTGACTGATCGCCTGGACCACGGCGAACGCCGAGGCCAGTCCCCCGACCGCGGTGGTCCCGCCGGTCAGCAGGGCCCGCAGCCGCTCCAGGCGGCCGCGTTCGGCACGGCCGGTGCGCCCGGCCTCCTCCTCCAGCTCCGCGAGCTCCCCGTCGACCGCGTCGAGCCCGTCGCCCTCGGCCCGGGTGAACAGCGGCAGCTGCCCGCGCAGCTCCCGCACGGCCGCCAGCAGTCCGGGCGGCACGGACAGCAGCTCCCGTGAGGCGTCCACCGCCTCGGCCTCCCGGCCCGCGGCGAGCGCCCCGCCCAGGACCTCCCCGACGGCGATGCCCCCCTCGCCGGGCGCGTGCCCCGGCACGGGGATTAACCCCGCGCCCTGCTCCACGGGCCGGCCGACGCGCTCCGAGCGGTCCTCCGCCCGCGCCTTCTCGCCGCTGGCGGCCGCGCCACCGGTCATCCGGCCGATGACGATGCCCCCGCCGCTCTTGCGCGGTGGGTTGCCGTTGTCCTGTGCGTTCCCGTCCGTCATGATCCCCCGCTTTTCGCCGAGTTCTTGGCCTGTGCGCCGGCGCCCGCGGCGACCGCGCCGCCGCTCATCGAGCCGATGTAGACGCCGCCTTCGCTGATCTGCACGATCTGCTGCTCGAACTGGTCCGTCTCGAACCCCTGGGAGCGCAGCGCGTCCCGCACCCCGCTCGCGATCCGGTCCTGGACGGTCTTCACATAGCGGCTGATGTCCATCTCCTGGAACAGCGAGACCGACAGGGTGCCCGCCATCTCCCGCACCGACCCCGCCGGGCCGTCCGGCACCGCGCGCCGCGGGTCGGCCAGCCAGGTGCGGAAGCCGGAGATGCCCGACCGGACCGTGGAGACCGCGGCGGCGAAGCCGGCGGCCGGGCCGCTCAGCAGCGCCCGCACCCCGTCGCGCAGGAGGTCGTCCTCGCCACGGGCGGCGATCACGTCGACCGCCCGGAACTCCGGCTTGATCGGCGTCAGGATGTGCGGCACGACCTCCAGCACCAGCATCCCGCCCTGGGTGTGCACCCTGACCAGCACGGACACCACGACCTGCTCGTCCCAGGCGCCGATGCGCACCCGCAGGAAGTACCGGCGGGCCTCGCCGCCCTCGTCCACGGACTCGGCGAGGTGGCGCAGGACCGTGCTGTCCCCGTAGTCGATCCGGGGGCGCTGCGGGCCCACCGGCAGATAGACGAACTCCTCGATCTCCAGGTCCTTCAGCCGGTCCCGGCTGGTCGCGGCGGCCGCCTCGCGCAGCGCCTCCAGCCGGGGCCGCACCAGCTCCACGACCGTGCGGCCGGTGAAGGGGGCGAGGGCGGGCTCCGCCCCGTCGCGTCGCTTGAGTTCGAGGGCGAACGACCAGGGCTCGTAGGGCCGGCCCATACCGATGAAGGGCCGGAACGCGTCGTAGATCGTCAGCCCCGCGTACTGCTCGCGGTCGATGGCCTGGGCGATGCGCCGGTGGTGCCGGGTGTCGGGCACGGCGCGGGGCACCCGGGCGAAGGCGCTCCGGCTGAGCTCGGCCCGCATCACGGCCGCCACGCGCGCCCGGTGCAGCCACACCGGAAGCACCAGCGCCAGCGGGAAGATGATGGCCACCCAGTTGTCGGCGCCCTCGCTGAGCGCGTAGAACACGAAGATCCAGTAGGCCAGGGCGACCACCGGCGGAAGCACCGGGATCAGGGCCCGCAGCGGGGCCTTCTGGCCCTTGAGGGCCTCGCGCAAGGTGCGTTTGTCGACGACGTACACGGCGGCACCCCGCCCGGCGGCGGCGTGGGCGCTCCACTGGATGAAACACACCACGGCGTACAGCGCCGACCAGATCGGCGGCGTGCCCTCGGGGGCGGTGCCGAAGTCCACGCCGATGAAGGCCCCCCAGAGGACCAGGAGTAACAGCGCCGTCATCGCGTCCTGTTTGCGGGCGCGGAGCGCGTGGGTGAGCACCGGCACGACGTCGACGCCGAGCGAGGGTGCGATGGGTCTTTCCTCGTGTTCCACCAGTTCCTCGATCACCCGGCGGCGGAACTCGATGTCCAGGTACGTCCCCGCGCACATCAGCCTGGTGGCCTCCGTGCGGGAGTCCTGCTGAGCGGATGGTGACAATGCGTCCCCCGATCGTCGAACTAGCCTGCGAATAGGCAGGAGTTGACGGATTTTCGGAGAACTCAGAATAAGCCAGAAGCCCCTCCGCAGACCCCTGCCGGAGGCAAATGACGGGCCGGAAATCGACGCGTACGGGCGTGCGTTCACGCATGTGACCGAATCAAGCGGACAGGGGAGGACAAACCTCGCGTGCCCCACACACCCTGCCGGGCAACAGTGGAAGAAGATCCCGCCGGATCGCCGAGCGGGACCTCCCCACCCGGGCCGGGCCTCGCATCGGCCCGGCCCGCGCCTGATCCGTTACAAGGTCCAGTAGTCACTGGTGTAACTGTTGATGCCGCGGGACCTGGCGAAGGTCCAGAAGTCCCGCCCGGTCCTCCAGCCCGAAGCCACGTCACCGAATCGGCCGTCGGGCTTGGTGAGCCAGGTATACGTGCGCAGGCTGCCGTCGATCTCGCCGTACAGGGCGCCAAAGTCGTCCCGGCCGTCCCCGTCGTAGTCACCGACCACGGCATGCATGCGACGTGTGCTGAACTTGCCCGCCGCGGTTTCCCAGGACTTCACCGGATCGGCGAAGGCCACCGTGACGGAATCCTCGCTGAGCATGGTGTGCAACCCCCCTCGGCCGTCGGCGAAGTCGTACCAGTAGGCGAGGTCGTCGCGCCCGTCTCCATTGAAGTCACCGGCCTGGATCCGGTAGCGGTCCCATGATCCCCAATCGCCGTTCTTGGCGGTCCAGGAGATGACCGGGTCGGCGAATCCGCCGCCAGGTACGGCAGCAAAGGTGTGCATCTTGATCGTGCCGTCGGTGAACTTGTACAGGGCCCCGACGTCATCGCGACCGTCGCTGTTGAAATCCCCCGTGACGAACTTGATCCGGGTCACGTCCCACCAGCCGTCGGGGGCGACGTACGAGACGAAGGGGTCGTTGAAGCCGCCTCGGGAGTTGGCGGTGAAGGTCCACAGCCGATCGGTGCCGTCACTGGCGTTGTACCAGACGGCCACATCGTCCCGTCCGTCACCGTTGAAGTCCCCGGCCTGGATGTTCGTCCGCTCGAAGTACCACCCGGACGAACTCCCCCACGAAGCGAAGGGGTCACCGAAACTTCCGTCGGCCTTGCCGAGAAATGTGAACAGCTTCTCTTTGCCGTCACCGTAGTTGCGCAGCGCGACCACATCACCGCGGCCGTCACCGTTGAAGTCACCGGTGATGAACTGGGAGGCTGCAGCCTCCCAGTTGCCGGCCGGTGACGAGAAGGATGAGAGAGGCTCCTTGAAGGAACCGTCCGACGTGGCCGAGAAGGTGTTCATGCCGTCCCGGCCGTCGGCGAAGTCGTACCAGTTGGCTACGTCGCTGCGTCCGTCGCCGTTGTAATCGTGCCGGGTCACCGTGCCGCTGCTCCACACTGACTGCCCCTTAACGTTGCACAGGACCAGTCCGCCCCGGTCCTGCAGCAACGCGTACCCGCCCGCCCCCGCGGCCCTGCTCTCCCACAACACGGTGGCGCCGTCGGCCTTGTAGACCTTGAAAACGCCGTCACGCTGCATGATCGCCTTGGCGCCGGGATTGCTGCCGGTGCCGGTGGACCACAGTTGCCTGCCGGCATTCGACGTGATGACGAGGTTGCCGTCGTTCTGCATGGTCAATTTGGCAGCCCGGGAGGTGAAGGCGTTTCCCGCCTCAAGGGTCGTCCCCGCGGGGATACGGGAGCCACCGGTCACCCCGTCGATCGACTCGCTGCCGGTGAAGCCGGTGAAATCCGCACCCGTCTTCTTCCCGAACCAGCCAACCACGGTGTTGTCGGCCCTCCGGCTCCACAGGTCCGGGACGCCGTCGCCGTTCACGTCCCCGGAAGACCCGATCTCCGGGTAATCGTCGGCATTCACGCCGTAGCCGATCTTCACTCGGCTGATCGTGCCCCAAGTGGCCGGGTTGAGGATGCCCTTCCGCTCCCCTTCCTTGCCGTGGGAACGGAAGATGTCACCGTTGGCCTTGTCCCGCAGCCAGAGGTCGGCGATGCCGTCCCCGTTGATGTCACCGGGGGCGACGACGGTGTACTTGTCCCAGTCGACACCTCCGACCAGCACGGGAGCCTGGACCCTGTCCAGGGATTTCGATACGCGATCGCCGTAGTACGCCCACAGCAGCTTGCCCTCCTTGACCAGAAGGTCGGGCTTCCCGTCACCGTTGATGTCGCCAGGCGCAATGATCTGGTCGGCGTCGCGCCAGTGGTCATCACCCACCGCACAGCCGGCGGGGTTCTCCATATCGCCGGACGTTGCCTCTGGGCAGGCCACTTGCAGGGCACGCTTGCCGTCACTGTAATCGACGGTGGCCGTGCCGAAGCCGTTGTTCGGGTACACCCACAGCCGTTTCCGCTTGGCCGTCTGGTCGTACTCCAGCGTCACGAGATCATTGTAGCCGTCACCGCCCCAGTCGCCACGGAAGGTGACCTGCGCACCGTCGAACGACTGTCCGCCGTTCGTGGCCGAGGTGAACTGCCCATTGCCCTGGCCTGCGTAGGTGAGCAGCGTGCCATTGGAGTCGATGCTCCAAATGTCACTGTTCATGTCACCGTTCACATCGTTCGGGCCGTCGCGCTCCGAGGAGCGGCCTGCGTAGTAGACATACGTTGCCGTGTCGGACCTGTTCCTGGCCTTATCGATACTGAATGCGTAGATGAAGTGCGGTCCATAGCCCGGCGGTTTGACGGAGAGCGGCGAAATCGCCATGGCCTGCGGGTCGGTGTACTTCACGGACGGGTCGTAGTCTGTGTACCAGCCGTACTGCGTCACATCGCTCACCCCGTTCGGCGACAGGGTAAAGCGACCCGAGGTACGAGCCTTTCCGGTCTTGGCAGGCCAGCCGTTGTCACCCGGCGGGAACTCCTGGGAATCGATCTTCGGCGGGCTGGACGGCCGGGCCCGGTCCACGGAGAACTTGCAGATGACGCTCCATGCTGAGGTCGCGCCGTCGGCGTCCTTGGCACGGACCTTCCATTGATAGTCACCGGACGGAATCTTCGCATCCGGAAGGGGGAGGGTGACCGACCGTCCCTTGGCCGCGCTGCGCGACTCGTCCAGTACCGGGGTCGTGGCTCCGGCCTTGAACACCTGGAATTGAGCGGTCAGATTTCCGGCGTCCGGGTCATCCACCGTGGCGTACAGACTGAGCTGCGCGTTTCCCAGGTAGCCGCCCTTGTCGCACGAGGTGCGGGGGTTGGTGCCCAGACTCCCCGGAGTGCTGGGCGGGTGGTTGTACTTCACCTCCAGCGTGGCTGTCTTGGCGTCGAACTTCTTCCAGCCGAAGGTATCGCTCTCATCCGAGGCGTACATGCCCAGGGTAATGCTGGACCAGTTCTTTGCCGCTGCGTCCTGCACCTTGCTCTTGGCATTGAACTCCAGGTTTCCGGCCGGGCAGTCGTTGCTACCCCGCCACCCCTTGGCATCATTGACCGTGTCCAGCTTGGAAATCTTCGCGGGCTGGCGGTTCCACGTCGTCCTACTAGATATAGGACCTGCGTGCCACAACTCGACCGGACGGGCATTGCAGGACCAGGACCAGACATTCTTGATCCGAAATGTCGCGTCCAGAATTTGCGCGCCTTTGATGTCGCTCGTGTTCAGCTGGAAGAAGGATCGCGACAAACCATAGGTCTCGTTCTCGTAGCCGACCCGGGCAACTTCCTTCGAATTCCAGAAGGAACTGTCAGGATACTTTCGGTACACGCGGGCCCAGTTCTCGCGCTGCCCCCAGGCCCATGACGGGTCGATGTAGACGGGATATGTGGTGTCGGAGCCGGTCAGCAGCTTCTGGTCAGGGGTGATGTGCAGAGTGTCCCCACTGACGCTGGTGGGCATCTGCGCGTCCTTGGAACCCGGCGCCGGCTCGAAGGGATCCCCCGAGTCTCCGCCGACGGCGGCCATAGGTCGCGACAGCCCATTCCGGACGGGGGCACCGGTCGAGGAGGAGTCCCACATCAGCGGGGTCGGGCTGGTGAAGACGGTCTGCCCTGCCGGGTTGACGGCCGCGAGGCTGCCCGTCTCGGAGTCCGTGGACACCGAGAGCCCTACCGTGTCCATCTTGAACTTCAGGGCGGCCAGTCGGGGATTCCGGGCGGCCTCGGCATTCTTGACCACGATGAGTTGGGAAAAGCCCTCGACCTCAGCCTTCAGCTGCAGATCGACTCCCGGCAGGATCTCCCCGTACGTGGCAACGTTCGCGGCAAGGGTCGGTTTGGGGAGGGCAGCGGGCCAGGAGAGTGTGAGTGTGCGGCCGTCCTTGACCCCGGACAGCATCGGCCCGCTGCCGCCGCCGGAGAAGGAGACCGCGACATTGGACGCCTTCGGCACGACCGTACCGTCGCCGGCGAAGACGAGACTCGGATCGGTCGGCACCCAGCCACCTGTGCGCCACAAGCGCACCGGTGCGCCGTAACGCTTCACCGAGAAGGTGCCGTCAGGGTTGGCCCAAGTGTCGGAGGAATCGGAACGGGCCGAGACCAGTTCGGCAGGCTTTCCGGTGGTTTTCGCCTCCTGGAGAGCCTTGTCCTCGTCACTGACCGAGCCGTCGTCAGCCTCGGCGGGACTGGAAGTGCCGGACTCGTGAGCCGAGGGCGGTGCTGCGGCGGCGAAGGGCACGACAACCCCCTGCAAGGCGATCCCACCGGCCACCGAGAACGCAACGAAGCTGTTTCTTCGCCGTCTCGCAAATAGCCTTCGGTGCGTCATCATGGGCACCATATGTCCCTTTCTTGGAGGGGAAAATGCTGCGGCGACTCTATGCGCACAGCACACACGGCATTGGATGCCCTTTCAGCCATTTTCATGGGCATGCCACCCAGGCGACCAAAAGTAGCCGATACATCCATGAACAAAACGTCAGGAAACGCAACGCACAGCGGGTCGATTTGTTGACATCAAGGCTGACCACCCCTCGGTGATCCTGTTACTGTGCGCCGGTCATTTTCAGGAATACGCAAGGGGTGGGGCGTGAGTCATACCGGCATGCGCTGGTTAACGATCACCGTGGCCGTTACAGCGCTCATGGCGTCGCTGCCGGCAGAGGCGGTGGACGCGACGTCGAAAAGTTCCAGACCGAGCTTACCCTCGGCAAAACAGCCAAAATCGGTGCCGGTCAAACGTGTTTCCGTAGGGGGGTCCAAGCGCCCGGACGCGGCAGCCGGGAACTGGAAACCCCCGAAAACGTCGTGGCCCTCGGCCGGTAACGCCGACGTCATACTTAATTTCGGAACCGGCAATTCCCCTTCCAGCGGGGTCGCAAAGCCCCAGGAAAATGGCGGTCGGCCACCACTGCACGCCGCAGGCCCGAAACGCGCCGGATCACTACCGGTGAGCGTCGCTCCCGCCGAGCCGGACCACTACTCCGCGGCAGCGGACCCCATAAAGCTCAAGATCGCGGTCGCCGACCGGGCCGCTACCCGCAAAGCGGGGGTCGAGGGGCTTCTGCTCTCGCTGGCACGGACCGACAGCGCGTCCGGGACGAAGCCCGTACAGGTCCAGGTGGATTACTCGTCGTTCCGCGGCGCCTACGGAGGCGACTGGGCTTCCCGACTCCGCCTCGTACAACTGCCAGCCTGCGCGCTGACATCACCGGAGAAGTCCGAGTGCCGGTCACGCAAACAGCTCGTCACGGCCAACGACACCAGGCCCGGAACGCTCACTGCCGAGGTGGGGCCGGAGGCTCGGGCCTCGGGTGCCGAGGTGCGTGGCGTCGCCGCGGCCGGAGCCACGGTGCTGGCGGCCACCGCGGACGCCAAGGGCTCCTCCGGCGACTTCAAGGCCACACCGCTCGAAGCGTCGGGCTCGTGGAGTGCGGGGGGCTCTTCCGGTGCGTTCAACTGGAGCTACCCCATAGCCGTTCCGGCCGTTCCGGGCGGCCTTCAGCCCACCATCGCCCTCGGGTACTCCTCACAGAGCGTGGACGGACGCACCGCGGCGTCCAACACGCAGCCGAGCTGGATAGGGGACGGCTGGTCGTGGGAGCCAGGGTTCATCGAACGCCGTTACAAGCCGTGCAATGACGACAAGGACGGCGGCACCAACAAGACCAAGGTCGGCGACCTCTGCTGGTACAACGACAATGCCACCATGTCCCTGGGTGGCCGAACCACCGAGCTCGTGCACGACAAGGACAAGGGGTGGCATCCAGCCACCGACTCCGGCGAGAAGGTGGAGAAGCTCACCGGCACCGACAACGGCGACGACAACGGCGAGCACTGGAAGGTCACCACGACCGACGGAACGCAGTACTTCTTTGGTCTGAACCGGCTGCCGGGCTGGAAGGATTCCTCCACTCCGGAGACCAACTCGGCTTGGACCGTGCCCATCTTCGGAAACCAATCCGGCGAGCCGTGCTACAAGACCACCTTCGCCGACGCCTGGTGCCGACAGGCATGGCGCTGGCAACTGGACTACGTAGTGGACCCTCACGCCAACGCGATGGCACTCCACTGGAAGTCCGAGTCGAACAACTACGGGCGCAACGTCCCCGAGACCACCGGCAAGGCCACCCCGACCTCATACGTCCGCGGTGGCTGGCTGGACCGCATCGACTATGGATTGCGCGCCGACTCCGTCTATACGGCCAAGCCCATGGGCCAAGTGCAATTCGATGTCGATGAGCGCTGCCTCGACAATTGCGGCACCTTCGACGAGAAGAACGCCACGCACTGGCCCGACGTCCCCTATGACCAGTACTGCAAGGACGGCGACACCGAGTGCAAGGACAAGTATTCGCCGACCTTCTGGACCCGCAAGCGGCTCGCCACCATCACCACCAAGGTCCTCACCGGCGGCTCCCACAAGGATGTCGACTCCTGGTCCCTGGAGCAGAATTTTCCGCCCTCAGGTGACGGTGTTTCCACCCCGATGTGGCTGAAGTCCATCACTCGTACCGGCAAAGCGGGCGGCAGCCGAAGCATGCCCCCGGTGACGTTCGCGGGGGTGCAGAGGCCGAACCGGGTCGACAAGCTCGGTGACGGGCTGGCCCCCTTCGTACGCCTCCGGCTGTACCAGATCACCACTGAGGCTGGCGCGACCATAGCCGTCGACTACTCCGACCCCGACTGCACCGCGAGCAAACTGCCCCCGGCGGACGGGACGAACACCACCCGTTGCTACCCCGTGAAGTGGGCCTACGAGGGCGAGACCGCCAAGCAGGACTGGTTCAACTCCTACGTCGCCACGCGGGTCCTGGAGGGCGATAATCTCGCCGAATCCCCGGACAAGGTCACGGAGTACGCCTACCTCGACGGCGCGGCCTGGGCCAAGAGCACGGACGAGCTGGCGAAGGCCTCCGATCGCGCGTTCTCGATCGCCCGCGGCTACGGCCGAGTCCAGGCCCGCACCGGCACCGGCACCGGCACCGGCACCGGCAGGACATTCACGGAGAGCCGCTACTTTCGCGGTATCGACGGCAAGGAGGTGAAGAACTCCGCTGGGGAGGCGGTCACGGACCGGCCGCAATTCGCCGGCATGAGCCGCGAGCAAGCCACCTACGACGGCGATGGCGGTGCCCTCGTCTCCACCACGTCCTCCACCCCCTGGCGTTCGGAGATCACCGCCACCCGTACCCGCTCCGGGCTCCCCGACCTGGAGGCGTACCACAACGGGGTCAAGGAGGAGCAGACCCGCATCTCCACCTCGAAGGGCGAGCGCAAGACCTCGCTCTCCCGGACCTTCGACAGCCACGGCATGGTCTCTCAGGTCTCCGATCTCGGAGACACCTCCAGGACCGGCGACGAAAAGTGCACCACCACTACGTACGCCCGCAATACGGCCACGTGGCTGCTCAGCAAGATCGCGCGCGCGGAGACCCTCGCGGTGCCCTGTGGCACCAGCGCCGAACGCCCCCGTGACGTGATCGACGACATCCGTACATACTTCGACGGGGACCCGAGCCTCACCGCCGCACCGATAAGGGGGGATGCGACCAGGACTGATCAGATCAACGGCAAGGGCGATGGTTACGACACCGTCGGCAGCACGCCCAGCATCTGCGGGGCCTCGAAGGACAGACTCTGTTACGACGCTTACGGCCGCATACTGGCAGCGAGTGACGCCAACGGGAGGACCACGACCACGGAGTACTCGCCCAGCGTGGGCGAGGTCGCGACCAAGGCCGTGGTGACCAACCCGCTCGGCCATCAGATGTCCACGACCCTCGACGGTCTGCGCGGCCAGCCCCTTCGGGTAATCGACGCAAACGCGCGCGAGACCAGCACCGTCTACGACCCGCTCGGCCGGGTGGCCAAGATCTGGGCCCCCGGCCGCCCACAGGCGGGGAACGAGGACTCGCCCAGTCATGCCTTCGAGTACCTGGTCCGCAACGACGGGCCGAACGTCGTCACCACCAAGGCGCTGAACCACAACAACGTCTATCAGGTCTCCTACGCCTTCTACGACGGCCTCCTGCGGGCACGTGAAACCCAGGTGCCGTCACCTGATGACGCCGGCCGACTCGTCACCGAGACCTTCTACGACAGCCGGGGCCAGGCATGGCGCAACTCGGGTACGTACTACACGGATGGCAAGGCCGAGCCGGCCCTGGTGACCGGCAAGGAAACCACCTACCCCGCCTCGACCGACACGGTCTTCGACGGCGCGGGTCGGCCAACAGCCACGATCGACCGCAAATTCGGGGACGAGACCAAGCGGACGACTACCGTCTACACCGGTGACACGACCACTGTCATCCCGCCCAAGGGGGGCACGGCGGCCACTACCGTCGTCGACGCCCGCGGGCACACAGTGGAGCTGAAGCAGTACACCGACGCCGACCGCCAGAAGTCACAGTCCACGACGTACGACTATGACAAACAGGGGCGCTTGGCCCAGGTGACCGACCCGTCAGGCGCTTCCTGGAACTACACATACGACTTCCGTGGTCGCAAGATTCGTGTCGAGGACCCGGACAAGGGAGGCGTGGACACGACGTACGACAGAAGCGGGCGCGTGACGGACGTAAAGGACGCCCGCGGGACCACGCTGCATACCGACTACGACATTCTCGGGCGCCGGACCGCGTTGTCCAAGGGCGCGACGAAGCTGGCCGAGTGGACCTATGACACGGCCGCCGACGGCAAAGGCCAGCCCGCGAGCGCCACGCGCTATGTGGACGGTGCCGCGTACGTCAGCAGGACCACCGCGTACAACGCCCTGTACAAGCCGTCACTGTCCGAGATCACCATTCCCGCCTCGGAAGGCGCACTCTCCGGCACCTACAAATGGGTCACGGCCTACTACCACACCGGCCAGATCAAGTGGTCCCGCCTGCCGGCTGCCGGCGGGCTCCCTCAAGAGGACCTGACGCCCGGCTACACCTACAACGCCGGTCTACCCGTAGCGCTGGCCGCAGGCACCGACACCCTCGTATCCGCAATTTCGTACGACCATTACGGGCGTACTGCCAGGGAGGAGTACGGCGAGTTCGGCGAGCACCTGTACAACAGCTACGAGTACGACGAGCACACGAGCGCCGTCACCCGTGCCATCACCGACCGTGACACGGCGCCGCAACGCATCGACGACACCCGTTACGACTACGACGCCGGCGGCAATGTCACCTCCATCGCCACCGCCTACGGCCAGGACACCGGCCGTAGCGTCGACACCCAGTGCTTCAGCACCGACGCCCTTCGGCGGGTCACCGAAGCCTGGACGGCGACCGACAAGTGTGGGTCCGGTCCTTCGGCCTCGACGGTCGGCGGCCCCGAGGCCTACTGGACGTCCTACAGCTATGACGTCGTCGGCAACCGCAAGGCCGAGACTCAGCACAGGACGCCGTCCGGTCCCGCCGGCGACATCACCCGCACCTACGCCTCGCCTACCGCCGGCAAGCACAACCTGCCCTCGGTGAGCCAGGACGGACCGGGCGGCAAGACCGGCGAAACGTACACCTACGATCAGTCGGGCAACACCGTCACGCGGAAGTCGGGAGCGGCTGCCGAACAGAGGCTGGACTGGGACCCCGAGGGTCACCTGGCATCGGTCACCCAGGGCACCGGTTCGACCAAGTACGTCTACGACACCGACGGCGCCCGGTTGCTCCGCAAGGACTCCACCGGAGTCACCCTGTACCTGCCCAACGGCACCGAACTGCAGCTCACCAAGGCAGGATCGGTGGTCGGTACTCGCTACTACAGCAGTGGCAGCAGAACGATTGCCATGCGCACGGGCGGACGCCTGACGTTCATGCTCTCCGATCACCATGGCACCTCGACCAGTCAGGTGGACGCCACGGACCAGACCGTCACCCGACGCAAGACCACGCCTTTCGGCAGTCCTCGTGGAACCCAACCCACCGCGTGGGCCGGCGACAAGGGCTTCGTCGGCGGCACCCGCGACAGCGGCACCGGCCTGACCCACCTGGGTGCCCGGGAATACGACCCGGCCAACGGCCGCTTCATCAGCGTTGACCCAGTCATGGATCTGGCCGACCCACAGCAGTCCAATGGCTACACCTACGCGAGCAACAACCCCGCCACATCCTCCGATCCCACCGGCCTCATTCCCGGCGGGTGCGGCACTGAGGGACCGTGCTATGGGTACACCCCGGCGCACGGGTGCCCGGGAGGTTGCGGCAGCGACGCGAACGTCGCCTGGGGCGAGTCAAGAGTGTCCAACCCGCATTGGTCACCCCGTAACAGAGGAAGCAGTAGTTCCTACCACGGGGTCTACCGGTCGGGATTCGGAGCCAAGCCGGCCGGAGCACAGCGGGCGCTGTTCAATGTGGGCCGGGGCCAGGACCGGGGAATCATCATGATGAGATTCTTCATCCACACTCGCATGGCCATGCTCGGCAACCTTCTCGGCGATGACCGGAGCTTTTCGGAGGATCCAGATGAGCCCTACCGCATGGTGCTCTTTTGGGACACAGCAACCGGACAGGTTTCTTTCACCGTTGCCCCGTCCCACACCCCTCCCGGTAACGAGGGCTACATGATGGCGAGATTTGGGCGCCATGCAAACCCGTCAAAGATGATCCCAGCAAACAAGATCATGCTCAACGCTCGTTCCAGCGACACGTTGGGAGGCAACAACGTGCTCAACATAGGCACTTCTTCTGCGGATGAAGTCCGGCTGGGCGTTCATGGCGTGCAAAGCCTTTTCCCTCTCTTCGCGGTAGACGGTAATGTCTCGATCAAGGCAGGAAAGTCGTCAGTCAGCGTCGGGCGAAGCGGCGATGCCTACCCCGACATGGAGGTCGTCCAGTACCCCCGCAACGGGGAACCTAGAGTGATCGCCCAGGACAATATGGCCCACACAAGCGGCCTCGATTCCGTGCCTCTGCGAATTCCTGGGCTGAACTCGCCTAAAATCGATCGCTCATGGACCGACGGCCGCTGTGTCGAAGGTTGCCGATGATGGCCACGGTGACTACCTATCGCGAGCCGGGTCAGTGCATACGCCGCATCGGCCGATGTACCGCCTCGTACATCCTCGTCTTCGCTCTGGGCTGGTTGCTCATAGCGGCCACAGGGCCACGACCGCTGAAACCGGTGTCAACTACCTTCGAGCATGAGTCCTTCGCGGAGTCCATGCGCTACTACTTCGGCGTCGGAGTCGGCATGCTGGTGGTGATCGGGCTACCCTCCCTCATCATCACCCTGGTCGCCGGGCTCATGCGCAAGAAGATGGGCTCACAGGATTTCAGAGCGCTGGTGGCGGGCCTGCTGTTGCTCCCTGTCTGGCCGCTCCTGCTTGTGGGGACTAATCTCATTCTTCTCATCCAAGTGGCTGTTCAGGTCATATTCGCCGTAGCGCTCATGCCTGTCCCCTTGCTGCCGCCGCCGATGGCGGTCCATGACAGGCGACCACCGCCAGCATGACCCGTTGCGGCCCGCACACGAAGGGCCTCCCGGCAGCGATCGCTGCCGGGAGGCCCTTCGTGTGTACCTGGTTCGCTATCGGATCAGATCAGGCCGAGGGCGCGCACGGCGTCGCGCTCCTCGACGAGCTCCTGCACCGACGCGTCGATGCGCGAGCGGGAGAAGTCGTTGACGTCCAGGCCCTGGACGATCTCGTACTTGCCGTCCTTGCAGGTGACCGGGAAGGAGGAGATGATCCCCTCGGCCACGCCGTAGGAGCCGTCGGACGGGATGCCCATCGAGGTCCAGTCACCGGCGGCGGTGCCGTTGACCCAGGTGTGGACGTGGTCGATCGCGGCGTTGGCGGCGGAGGCGGCCGAGGACGCGCCACGGGCCTCGATGATCGCGGCGCCGCGCTTGGCGACGGTCGGGATGAACGTGTCGGCCAGCCACTTCTCGTCGTTCACGACCTCGGCGGCGTTCTTGCCGGCGACCTCGGCGTGGAAGATGTCGGGGTACTGCGTGGCGGAGTGGTTGCCCCAGATCGTGAGCTTCTTGATCTCGGAGACCGGGACGCCCGTCTTCTTCGACAGCTGCGACAGCGCGCGGTTGTGGTCCAGGCGGGTCATCGCGGTGAAGCGCTCGGCCGGGACGTCCGGCGCGGCGGCCTGGGCGATGAGGGCGTTGGTGTTGGCCGGGTTGCCCACGACGAGGACCTTGATGTCGTCCGCGGCGTGGTCGTTGATGGCCTTGCCCTGGGGCTTGAAGATGCCGCCGTTGGCCTCCAGGAGGTCACCGCGCTCCATGCCCTTGGTGCGGGGGCGGGCGCCGACGAGGAGGGCGACGTTCGCGCCGTCGAAGCCGACGTTCGGGTCGTCGGTGATCTCGATGCCCTGGAGCAGCGGGAAGGCGCAGTCGTCGAGCTCCATGGCGGTGCCCTCGGCGGCCTTCAGGCCCTGCGGGATCTCCAGCAGCCGCAGCTTGACCGGCACGTCGGCGCCGAGGAGGTGACCGGAGGCGATGCGGAAGAGCAGCGCGTAGCCGATCTGCCCGGCCGCGCCGGTAACGGTGACATTGACGGGAGTGCGGGTCATGGCGATCTCCTGCTGCGAACTGGGGTTGGGTGTCCCTGCCCATTTGTGGGGATCTCTCTCGGTGTCAAGAGATCCGGCGTCAGGCTATCCGACCGCGCCCGCCCTGAACCCCCGCCCCCGTGTGGGACGCCTCACCGTGTGCCCTTTCGGCGGGACACGGGCGGCGGCCGCCCGCGCAGGGAGGGGGAAACGCAGGCAGCCGCCGGAACCGCACCCCGTGGGGGGGTGCGCATCGTCTGCCCGGCATCCGGGGGACCACACGGGCGTGATCCGGCCATTTGCCCGTGCGGGCGGCTTCTTGGTCGACGACTGCTTTTCGGCTGCAGGTCCGTTTTGCCGCCTGCGGCGGCGGGCGCCCTGCGGGCGCGGGGGGGGGGAAGCCCGCGGGGGGGTTTAAAGAAGAAACGCGGGTATGGGGACAGACCCACCC
>NZ_JBEYZW010000102.1:0-23916 GCF_040646215.1 Streptomyces sp. NPDC046215
CCGGAAAGGGCGGGGGGAGCCCACACCGGCCGGGGGCGGGGGCTGATGCCCCGGCCACCGGCCGATCCATGTGCGCGATACTGGGATTGAACCAGTGACCTCTTCCGTGTCAGGGAAGCGCTCTCCCGCTGAGCTAATCGCGCGGGAGGGTCCGTGAAGACCCTGGTGGACGATACTGGGATTGAACCAGTGACCTCTTCCGTGTCAGGGAAGCGCTCTCCCGCTGAGCTAATCGTCCTCAGTGCAGCGTGCGCGATACTGGGATTGAACCAGTGACCTCTTCCGTGTCAGGGAAGCGCTCTCCCGCTGAGCTAATCGCGCGGGAAGGTCGGTGAAGACCCTGGTGGACGATACTGGGATTGAACCAGTGACCTCTTCCGTGTCAGGGAAGCGCTCTCCCGCTGAGCTAATCGTCCTTGGAGGTGGAGACGGGATTTGAACCCGTGTAGACGGCTTTGCAGGCCGTTGCCTCGCCTCTCGGCCACTCCACCAGGAGCGGGGGGTATCGGGAAGATCCCCCACAGCGAGCGGACGACGAGACTCGAACTCGCGACATCCACCTTGGCAAGGTGGTGCTCTACCAACTGAGCTACGTCCGCAGTGTCCGCCCGGTCCGCTTGCGCGTCCCGGCGACGTGTTGAACTCTAGCGGATTCCAGCGCCAGCTCAAATTCCGTTTCCGCAGCGTGCTGCACGGATTGTTCACCCCGGCCGCCCCACCCGGCCCCGCCATAGACTCGATGACGTGCACAGCTCCCCCCCGACGCTCCCCCCGATGGCCCGCTTCGGCGGCCTCCTCGCCACCGATCTGCGGGACGTGACCCGTGACCCGGCAGCCCTGGACTCCACGGGCTGGTGGGCCGTGGTCGCGGACTTCGAGGGAGACCTGCTGTGCGCCCGCTTCGGCGACGTCCGCGCCGCTCCCACGCCCGCGGCCGCCCCCGGCCGGTGGCGCGGCCCCGCCCCCGAGGACTGGGCCACCTCCCTGGACCGGGCCGCCTACACCGCGGGCGTACGGCGCATACGCGAGCACATCGCGGCCGGCGAGGTCTACCAGGCCAACCTCTGCCGCGTCCTCAGCGCGCCCCTGCCCGGCCCCGACGGCCCGGGCGGCCCCGCCGACATCGACGCCCTGACCGCGCTGCTGGCCCACGGGAACCCCGCCCCCTACGCCGGCACCGTCCGGCTGGCCGCCCACGGCGTGGAGGTCGCCACCGCCTCTCCCGAGCTCTACCTGCGCCGCACCGGCCGCACCGTGGAGTCCGGACCCATCAAGGGCACCGGCCGCACCGCCGAGGACCTGCTGGAGAAGGACCATGCCGAGAACGTCATGATCGTGGACCTCGTCCGCAACGACCTCGGGCGTGTCTGCGCCACCGGATCCGTGAGCGTCCCCGCACTCTGCGCGGTCGAACCCCATCCCGGCCTCGTCCACCTCGTCTCCACCGTGCGCGGCGAGCTCCCCGAGACCGCCGGCTGGGCGGAGCTCTTCGCCGCCACCTTCCCGCCCGGCTCGGTCACCGGCGCCCCCAAGGCCAGCGCCCTGGAGATCATCCGCACCCTGGAGACCGCCCCCCGCGGCCCCTACTGCGGCGGCGTCGGCTGGGTGGACGCCGACCGCGGCACCGGCGAACTGGCAGTGGGCATCCGCACCTTCTGGATCGACCGCACGACCCCCGCCGGGCCCGTCCTGCGCTTCGGCACCGGCGCCGGCATCACCTGGGGCTCCGACCCCGACCGCGAGTGGGCCGAGACGGAGCTCAAGGCATCCCGGCTCCTCGCGATAGCGTCGGGTCTCCATCAGCCGCTCGGAAGGACGACACGGTGACGATCTGGCTCAACGGCGCGCTGCGCGACGCCGACAGCGCTCACGTCTCGGTCTTCGACCACGGGATGACGGTCGGGGACGGCGTCTTCGAGACGCTCAAGACCACCCACGGCCGCCCCTTCGCCCTGACCCGGCACCTCGCGAGGCTGGCCGACTCCGCCCGCGGCCTCGGCCTCCCCGAGCCCGACCTCGACGAGGTCCGCCGGGCCTGCGCGGAGGTCCTCCAGGCCAACCCCATGCCGCTCGGCCGGCTGCGGATCACCTACACCGGCGGCATCTCCCCGCTCGGCTCGGACCGCGGCACCGGAGCCCCGACCCTCGTCGTCGCCCTCGGCACCGCCTCCCGCCGCCCCGACACCACCACCGCCGTCACCGTGCCCTGGACCCGCAACGAACGCGGCGCCCTGGCCGGCCTGAAGTCCACCTCCTACGGCGAGAACGTCGTCGCCCTGGCCAGGGCCCGGGAGCGGGGCGCCACCGAGGCCCTCTTCGCCAACACCGCCGGAGCGCTCTGCGAAGGCACCGGCAGCAACGTCTTCGTCGTCCTCGACGGAGAACTGCACACCCCGCCGCTGGCCTCCGGCTGCCTCGCCGGCATCACCCGCGCCCTCGTCGTGGAATGGACCGGCGCCAAGGAGACCGAGCTGCCCCTGGACGTCCTCGACCGCGCCGAGGAGATCTTCCTGACCTCCACCCTGCGCGACGTCCAGGCCCTGCACGCCGTCGACAGCCGCGAACTGCCCGGCGCGCCCGGCCCGGTGACCGCCAAGGCCGCCCGGATCTTCGAGGAGCAGTCGACGGCGGACATCGATCCGTAAACCCCGGGACACCCCGTGACGTACGGCCCGGGGACCGGTACAACTCGAACGTGACCACCACCCTGCGGCCCACCGCACCCGAGCAGCGCACCGCCGGCGGCGGCCGGTCCCGCACGTACGAGGTCTGCGTCAACAGCAGGCCCGTCGGCCGGATCGAACTCGCCACGGACGCCCGCTTCGGCCCCCGGGCCGGCCGGATCGTCCGGCTGGACATCGCCGAGGCGGACCGGCACCGCGGGCGGGGCACCGTCGCCGCCCTGGCCGCCGAGGAAGTGCTGCGCGGCTGGCGCTGCGAGCGGGTCGAGATCGCCGCCCCGGCCGACGCCCACGCGGCCCTCGCCCTGGCCACCGCGCTCGGCTACACCGAACGCAACCGCAACATGGCCAAGACCCTGACCGCCGCCCCCCGCCTGCCCGAGGGCTCTGAGGCGCGGCCGATGACCGAGGCCGAGTTCGCGGACTGGGAGGAGCGCGCCAAGGCCGGCTACGCCGACGACTGGGCCCGCCGGGGCGTCCCCGCCGAGCAGGCCCGCGCCAAGGCCGACGCCGACCACCGCGCCGCCCTCCCCGCCGGCCGGGCCACCCCGGGCGCCCTGCTGAGCGTCCTCACCCACCACGGCACCCCCGTGGGCACCCTCTGGGCCGCCCTGCGCGACCCGCGGGACGGGAGCCCCGGCGAGCCCGGCGCCTTCGTCCACGACGTCGAGGTCGGACCGGCGCACCGCGGCCGCGGCCACGGCCGGTCGCTGATGCTGCTGGCCGAGATCCAGGCCCTGGCCGCCGGGAGACGCGCCCTCGGCCTCAACGTCTTCGCGGGCAACACCCCCGCGCTGCGCCTGTACGAGTCCCTCGGCTACCGGCCGAGGACGTTCCACCTCTACAAGACGCTGCTCTGATCAGCCCAGGAGCCGGTCCGCGATCTCCTCGACACGCTCCCGCAGCCCCTCCTGGCCCTTGCCGCCGTCCAGCCGCTGCCCGTCGATGACGTACGTGGGGGTGCCCGTCACACCGATCGCCTTGCCCTCGGCCTGATCGGCGTCGACGATCAGCATGTGCCGGCCGTCGATCAGCGCGGTGTCCACCTCCTCGGTGTCCAGCCCGAGCTCGCCCGCCACCTCGACGAGCAGCTGCTCGCCCCGGGTGGCCAGCTCGGCCGTCCGGGCCAGCACGGCCTCGGCGTACGGCCACGCCTGCCCCTGCTCGGCGGCCTCCTCGGCCGCCTGCGCGGCGGCGTAGGCGTGCTTGTGCTTCTCCAGCGGAAAGTGCCGCAGCCGGATCTGAAGGCGGTCGCCGTAGCGGGCGCGCAGCTTCCGCAGGTCGTCGAGGGCGGCGTGGCAGTCGGGGCACTGCAGCTCGCACCAGACGTCGAGGGTGACGGAAGGGGCGGCCGGGTCGGTGGTGGTCTCGCTCATGGGACCAGTCTCCCAGCCCGCGCCGCCCGGCGGCCCGGTGGTCCCGGCTCGGCCTCAGGGATGAGCGCGCCCCGGGCGCACCCCCCAGATCTCCCTGAGCCCCGGCCCGATCGTGGCTCCGGCCGCCCGCGGCGGTGCACGATGGAAGAGAACCTCACCGAGCGCGAGCAGCAGGAGGAGCCCGATGCTGATCTCGACCATATGTGCCGCGGTGTCCGCGGCCGGCCTGGGCATCGCGGTGCTGACGGCCTACCGCAAGCGCTTCCTCACCGCGACCCGCATCGCCGCGTACGCCCTCGTCCCGATCGGCCTGGTGCTGACGGGCATCATGAAGTGGATCACCGACCTGGTGTTCAAGCCGGGGGTATGGCTGGGCTTCGGCGTGCTGGCCCTCTCCGCCGCCCTCTTCGCGACGACCAGAGCGGTGGAACGGCGCCGCGCCGGCCAGGAGGGCGTCCGCGCCGGCGCGGTCACGGGGCGCGACGCCGTGGCTCCGGCCGGCTCCGCTCCGTCACTGACCCCGGCCCGCACGACGGGCCGCCCGCAGGGCCGGGCCGGGGGAAAGAAAGCGGCCGGGGGCGAGGACTTCTCGGATATCGAGGCAATTCTCAAGAAGTACGGAATTTGACGCACTGATCACCGGGACCGGCGGCGCGACGGGGCGCCGGATTACCGGCGTCGAAGGGCACGCCGAAATCCGTTCACGCGTACTCTTTTCGTGAAATGACCGTTCCCGGTCATTCCGGCACGGTGGCGCCCTTTCGGCGGGCCCGGTACGCCGCGACGTGGAGCCGGTTCCCGCAGGTGCGCCCGTCGCAGTAGCGGCGCGAGCGGTTGCGGGAGAGGTCCACGAAGGCCCGCCCGCACCCGGGCGCCTCGCAGCGCCGCAGCCGCTCGCGCTCACCCGCCACGACGAGGAACGCCAGCGCCATGCCGCCGTCCGCCGCCAGGTGCTCGGCGAGCGAGGCGCCCGGCGCGAAGTAGTGCACGTGCCAGTCGTAGCCGTCGTGATCGGTCAGCCGCGGCGTGGTGCCGGCCTCGGCGACCATGGCGTTGAGCAGCTCCGCGACGGCCGCGGTGCTCTCCGCGGAGAAAGCCAGGGCGAAGCGCCCGCGCACGGCCCGCACGGCGGCCAGGTCCCGCTCCTGGAGGGTGTCGACGCCGCTGATGTCGTTGCGCTCCACATACCGGCCGAGCGCGGCGAGGTCCCGGAGCTCCTCCCGGAAACCGCCCCCCGCGTCCTCGGCGGCGGTGTTCACCAGATCCACCACGGCGTCGAGCGCGCACCGGGTGTCGTGGTTGATCAGCACGGTTCGTACGCTCCCTGGCCGGCGGGGGTTGGGGCGGCAAGTGTTCGATCGGGAGGACGACTCTAGCGGCTCACAGCGCGACGGCGCCGTCGTCCGCGGTGGATCCGCGGCGACGGCGCCGTAGTCGTGCCCTATGTGTGGGATGCGCACCCGACCCCCCGAGTGGGCGGGTGCGCCCGGAGCCGGCCCGGTCAGCCCGGCCCCGGCATCAGCTCTCCGCCAGGATGTGGGAGAGCTCGGTGTCGAGGTCGAAGTGACGGTGTTCGGTGCCCGGGGGCACCGCGGCGTCGGTCCGCTTCAGGAACGACTCCAGGGCTCGCGCCGGGGCCTCCAGCAGGGCTTCGCCCTCCGGAGAGCTCAGCGCGATGCAGACGACGCCCTGACCGTGGCTGCGGGACGGCCAGACACGGACGTCGCCGGTGCCGGTCGGCCGGTGCAGGCCCTCGGCGAGCAGGTCTCTGGCGAAGACCCACTCGACCGTTTCTTCGGCTCCGGTGTGGAAGGTGGCGTGCACGGCATACGGATCGGCCGTGTCGTACCGCAGACCTGCCGGTACAGGCAGTGAGGATTCGCTCGACACGACGAGGCGCAGGTGCAGCTCGCAGCTGACCGTGGTGTTCATAAGCGCCAGGGCCTTTCGCTCAGTGTGCGCTCGGGGATTCGCACGTCGGCGAAATCGACATGCCACCTACGGTGCCGTTGTAAACCCCTCTGACCGTTTTGAGGCTCTTCGGATACCTCGGACGGCCCAGTGCCGGCCCGGTGAATACCGCCATTTCAGTGAGTTCGGGTTCGGTCCGGTACGTTGGGGAGTATGAATGCGGAGAGTGACGGGCGGCGGCCGGACGCGACGGCGGCCCCCGACGGGGACGAGCGCGCCGGGACCGGCGGTCGGCGTGCGGCCGGGCGACAGGGCGAGGCGGGCGGTACGGGCGATACCGGCGGTACTGGCGGCACCGGTGGTGCTGCCGGCGTCGGCGGGACGCAGGGGCCTGGGGAGGCTCCCAGGGCGGCTGGGGCCGAGGGTGTCGACGGGGATGACATCACGGTGGCCGAGCCCGCCCTGGGATCCCGGGCGCCGCACTTCATCAAGCGGTCCCGCCCCCTGCACCTCAGCTGGCAGGTCGGCGTCTTCATCGTCGGCCTCGCCGTCGTCGGCGCGGGCATCGTCATGCTGCCCCTGCCCGGCCCCGGCTGGCTGGTGATCTTCGGCGGCATGGCGATCTGGGCGACCGAGTTCGTCTGGGCGCAGCTGGTGCTGCGCTGGACCAAGCGCAAGGTCACCGCGGCCGCCCAGCGCGCGATGGACCCCGCCGTGCGGCGGCGCAACATCATTCTCACCACGGTGGGGCTCGTGATCGTCGCCGTGCTCGTCGCCGTCTACGTGTGGAAGTTCGGCATGACCATGCCGTGGAAGGTGAGCCGCTGACCGCCGGCCGGCACAGGTTCGGGGCACCGTCTGACATGCGGTAATGTTTGCGGTGCGCCCGGGCGATTAGCTCAGCGGGAGAGCGCTTCGTTCACACCGAAGAGGTCACTGGTTCGATCCCAGTATCGCCCACACAGGACCGAGGGTCCGCAAGGTTCATTCCTTGCGGACCCTCGGTTTTTGCGTTCCCCGGGCCCGTGCCGATCCCGACGCGGCCCGCCCCTCCGCCGGCACCGCTTTCGCCGCGACCGCACGCTCGCACCCTCCCCGGACGCCGGCCGCGACCGCCCGGCAGCCGCCGGCGCTGCCTGGGCGACGCGCGCCGCCCGGCGGGGCCCGCGGGCCCCGCCCGGAGCGCGGCCCGGGAGGAATTTGATGGAGGGCCGCCACGGCCTGTATTGTTCAGTCCGTTCCCGGGGGAGACCCCGAGAAGAACTCGGGCGATTAGCTCAGTGGAAGAGCGCTTCGTTCACACCGAAGAGGTCACTGGTTCGAACCCAGTATCGCCCACCGAGAAGGCCGGTCCGTCAATCGACGGGTCGGCCTTGTGCGTTGCTCAGGCCGCGGCCGACAGCGCCGGACGCAGCGGCCACGCCGGGTCGCACGCCTCCTCCGATCCGTTCCGCGCGAACCACGCCTGCAGCCCGCGCGCCTGCGCCGCGTGCCACACCGCCTGCCGGGTGTGCAGCTCCGCCGGGCTCAGCCGTTCCAGCCGGTCCGCGAACCGGCGCCCCACCGCCCGTACGACCTCCATGGCGGCCAGCGCGTCCGCCGACGCCTCGTGCGCCCCCGCCAGCTCGACCCCGTACTGGGCACACAGGTCGGTCAGGGTGCGACGGCCCTTGCGGTACCGGTCGAGATGCTTGTCGAGCACCCACGGATCCAGCACGCACAGCGGCGCGCCCCCCAGATACTCGGCCAGGCTCGACGCGCGATGGCGCCGCAACTCACGGTCCAGCAGCGTCAGGTCGAACGGCGCGTTCATCACCACCAGGGGTATGTTCCGCGCCGCCTGCACGGCCAGCGCCCTCGCCACCTCCTCCATCACCGGCGCCGGCCACCGGCCGAACCGCTGTAGGTGATGCTCCGTCAGCCCGTGGACCGCCGTCGCCCCCTCCGGCACCGGAACCCCGGGGTCCACCAGCCAGCTCGTGACGATCGGACGGGCACCCGCCTGCGACTGCGTGACCAGCGCCGCCGACACGATCCGGTCGTTCTCCACATCGACCCCGGTGGTCTCGGTGTCGAAGGCGGCGAGTGGCCCATCGAACCAGCACATGTTTCCAACTCCTCGCGCTCGCCCCGGGATTGGCGTGAATTGGCCCTCCCGGCGAGGTGATACCCGGCAGAGCCGCAGCGCGAACCGCCATTGTTTGCAGTCGAGTTGCAAAGGAGACAACACAGTTGTACGGATCGAAGGCCCGATGAAGCCCGGAGGGATTCGGACATGGCGTTCCCGCGCCCCGAACCGGGCGGGCCGTCCCCCGCGAGCGGAACGCACCCCCACCCAGGGCGGACCGTGTCCCCGCGTGGCGCGCTCGCCACCACCGCCTGCATGGAAACGCTCCAGGTCGGCTACCTGCACGCCGTCGCCGCCGCGGCCGGCTGCACCCTGGCCCAGCCCTTCCCCGACTACGGCATCGACTGGCACGTCAGCCACACCGCCCCCGGCCACACCGTCGACGACGAAGTCACGATCAAGGTCCAGCTCAAGAGCACCTACCAGCTGGCCCCCCGCTCACCCACCCGGCCCGCCCTGGCCGGCTCCCACCCGCCCACCGCCGCCGCCCCGACGTTCTCCTTCACCCTCGACAACGACCACCTCACCAAACTCGCCCGCACCCCGGTGTCGGTGCACAAGATCCTCGTCGTGATGATCGTCCCGCGCGCCCGCGACGACTGGCTGCGCGCCGGCCACGACAGCCTCGAACTGCGGCACTGCTGCTACTGGACCAACCTCGCCGGGCACCCGGTGACCGGCAGGCGCAGGACCACCGTGCGCATCCCGACCACACGCGTCTTCGACGACCGCGCGCTCTGCGAGATCATGACGCGGGTCGGGTCGGGAGGGAGACCCTGATGCACCGCCCCACCGAACCCCACCCACCCGGCGACGGCGACGAGCCCACCCCGGCCGCTCACGGCCGCAACGGCCCGCCCGAGCCCACCGACCCCGCCGGCTCACTCGACCCCCTCGTCCTCGGCGCCCTCCTCGCCCGCCACGGCTGGCGACGGCGCGGCGGAACCCCCGGCGCCTACAGCCGCTGGACCCCGCCCGACGGCACGGACACCAGCCGCACCAGCCTTCTCGTCCCCGAGAGCCGCACCAACCCCGACAGCGCCGACCTGCTCGCCGAAGCTCTCACCGCCCTCGAACGCAGCCCCGCGCCCTCCGCCCGCGACGTCCTCCTCTCCCTGCGCGTCCCCGGAGACGAGATCCACTGGTGGCGGAACGTCCCCTCACCCGGCGTCCCGGCCGCGGCCTGGGCGGCACAGGAACGCCTGCGGGCCGGCGCCCGCGCCATGCTGCTCGCCGCGGCCCTCGCCGCCCACGGCCCGGCCGGCTACCACGGCGCCCGCCACCGCCGCCGCGCCGAGAGCGCCCTCGCCGGCCTCCTGGTCGGGCCCGCGCCCGACGGCCGCGAACTCACCGTCTTCCTGCCCGTCGGCCCCCACGGCAGGCCCGTGGCCACCGCACTGCTGCGCGCCCTGTACGCCGCCCGCGACGCCACCGACCTCCAGCGGGCCACCGGCGGCCCCGAAGCCTTCGCGTCGGCCGTCGAGGCAGGCGTCTGCCAGGAACTGACCGAGGCGATCAGCACCCTCGTCCGCGGCTCGGCGGGCCTGCGCGTCGCGCTCCACTGGTCCCCGGCCGCCGGCCCGCCCGAAGGGTTCGCCGCCCGCCCCGACCCCGTGGAGTTCACCCCCGGAGACCTCCCCGCCCTCCGCGAGGCCGGTGCCCGCTACATCCGCGACGAACCTTCGATGCCGGTGCGGCTCACCGGAGCCGTGGTGCGCATGCGCCGGGAGGAGCCCGGGGGAGCGGGGGTCGTGCAGCTCCGGGTCCTCGCCGGGGCGGAGGTCCCCCAGGTGCGGGCCGTGCTCGACGAGCACGACTACCGGCTCGCCGGCCACGCCCACCTGGTCGGCGTCCCGGTCCGGGTGCGCGGGCGGCTGGAGAGCCGCGGCGGCTTCCGCCGGCTGATCGACGCCTGCGGCATCACGCCCGTGGAGGTCGACGCGGGCGAACGGGACCGGCTGCTGAAGTCGCTCCACGCGAACCTGGACTTCTTCGGAGAGGCGTGCGGGGAGGGCTGACCGCCCGCCGGCCGGGGCCCGCGCGCACCCGGGGCAAACCGTTTCGCGACCTGGGGGTCGGGCTCGGTACGATTCAGGCGCGCAGCGTCCGCTGTCGCGAGCCCGATGTCAGGAGAGACCGGTGTCAGACGTCCGTGTGATCATCAATCGCGATTCCGAGCGGGAAGAGCGCGTGGTGACGACGGGTACTACGGCCGCCGATCTCTTCGCCGGCGAGCGCACCGTCGTCGCCGTGCGCATCGCGGGCGAGCTGAAGGACCTCTCGTACGCCGTCGCCGACGGCGAGGACATCGAGCCCGTCGAGATCTCCTCCAAGGACGGCCTGGACATCCTGCGCCACTCCACGGCGCACGTCATGGCGCAGGCAGTGCAGGAGCTCTTCCCCGAGGCCAAGCTGGGCATCGGCCCCCCGGTCAAGGACGGCTTCTACTACGACTTCGACGTCGAGAAGCCCTTCCACCCCGATGACCTCAAGGCCATCGAGAAGAAAATGCAGGAGATCCAGAAGCGGGGCCAGAAGTTCTCCCGCCGCGTGGTCACCGACGAGGCCGCCCGCGAGGAGCTCGCGAACGAGCCCTACAAGCTGGAGCTGATCGGCCTCAAGGGTGCCGCCTCGCACGAGGATGGCGCGGATGTCGAGGTGGGCGCCGGCGAGCTCACCATCTACGACAACCTGGACCCGAAGACCGGCGAGACCTGCTGGAGCGACCTCTGCCGTGGTCCGCACCTGCCGACCACCCGGTTCATCCCGGCGTTCAAGCTCATGCGCAACGCGGCCGCGTACTGGCGCGGCAGCGAGAAAAATCCGATGTTGCAGCGCATCTACGGCACCGCGTGGCCGACGAAGGACGAGCTGAAGGCGCACCTGGAGTTCCTCGCCGAGGCCGAGAAGCGCGACCACCGCCGCTTGGGCTCCGAGCTGGACCTCTTCTCCATCCCCGAGGAGATCGGTTCGGGTCTCGCGGTCTTCCACCCCAAGGGCGGCATCATCCGCCGGGTGATGGAGGACTACTCGCGCCGACGCCACGAGGAGAGCGGCTACGAGTTCGTCTACACGCCGCACGCGACCAAGGGCAAGCTCTTCGAGAAGTCCGGCCACCTGGACTGGTACGCCGACGGCATGTACCCCCCCATGCAGCTCGACGAGGGCACGGACTACTACCTCAAGCCCATGAACTGCCCGATGCACAACCTGATCTTCGACGCGCGCGGGCGGTCGTACCGTGAGCTGCCGTTGAGGTTGTTCGAGTTCGGCACCGTGTACCGGTACGAGAAGTCGGGCGTCGTGCACGGCCTGACCCGCGCCCGCGGCTTCACGCAGGACGACGCGCACATCTACTGCACTCGCGAGCAGATGGCGGACGAGCTCGACACGACGCTCACCTTCGTCCTGGACCTGCTCCGCGACTACGGTCTGACCGACTTCTACCTGGAGCTGTCCACCAAGGACGAGCAAAAGTTCGTCGGCTCCGACGAGAACTGGACCGAGGCTACCGAGACCCTGCGCAAGGTCGCGGAGAAGCAGGGCCTGGAGCTCGTCATGGACCCGGGCGGCGCGGCCTTCTACGGCCCGAAGATCTCGGTGCAGGCGCGGGACGCGATCGGCCGGACGTGGCAGATGTCGACGATCCAGTTGGACTTCAACCTTCCCGAGCGTTTCGACCTGGAGTACACCGGCGCCGACGGCACCAAGCAGCGCCCGGTCATGATCCACCGTGCGCTGTTCGGATCGATCGAGCGCTTCTTCGCCGTCCTGCTGGAGCACTACGCGGGCGCGTTCCCGGCGTGGCTGGCCCCGGTCCAGGCCGTCGGTATCCCGATCGGTGACGGGCACGTCGAGTACCTGCAGCAGTTCGCCGCCGAGGCGAAGAAGAAGGGTCTGCGCATCGAGGTCGACTCGTCCTCGGACCGGATGCAGAAAAAAATTCGCAACCACCAGAAGGCCAAGGTCCCGTTCATGGTCATCGTCGGCGACGACGACATGGCGGCCGGCACGGTGTCCTTCCGCTACCGGGACGGGTCGCAGGAGAACGGCATCGCCCGTGACGAGGCGATCGCCAAAATCGTTGACGTGGTAGAGCGTCGCGTCCAGGTGTGATGCCTTCCCCGCGCAGGCGGGGGTGAGCCGGACCCCGATAAGTTCGTCGGTTCCGACGAGAACAATTCTCCGCGCGAGCGGAGGTAGAGGGGGCGGCCCATAAGGGCCGCCCCCTCGGCGCATCCTCCCCCACTCGGGGAATATGCTGCTCACCATGACGACTGAGCCGGAGCAGCAGATCGGAGTCGGCGCACCGGACGCGTTCCAGCGCCTGTGGACGCCCCACCGCATGGCTTACATCCAAGGTGAGAACAAGCCGACCGGTCCGGGGGCCGACGACGGCTGCCCGTTCTGTTCGATCCCGGCCAAGTCCGACGAGGACGGCCTGATCATCGCTCGCGGTGAGCACGTCTATGCGGTGCTCAATCTTTACCCGTACAACGGTGGGCACCTCATGGTCGTCCCCTTCCGGCATGTCGCCGACTACACCGAGCTCGACGAGGCCGAGACCGCCGAGCTGGCCGACTTCACCAAGCGGGCCATGGCCGCCCTGCGCACCGCCTCCGGTGCCCACGGCTTCAACATCGGGATGAACCAGGGCACGGCCGCCGGGGCCGGTATCGCCGCGCACCTGCACCAGCACGTCGTGCCGCGCTGGGGCGGGGACACCAATTTCATGCCGGTCGTCGGTCACACCAAGGTGCTGCCCCAACTGCTCGCGGACACCCGCAAGATGCTCGCGGACGTCTGGCCTACCGCGTAAGGCGCTTCCGCCCTGGCGGGTCCGGGGGGACACGCGCCAGATAAAACGGGCAAATCCCCCCAAGTCTTAATAAAGAGAAGTTCTAATGGTCGGGTGACTTTCCTCGACCGCCGCACCGTGCTGCGCGCAGCCGCGGCCGGTGCCCTCGTCGGGCCGGGCGCCGTCGCGGGCTGCGGCCGGGCCGACGGGCCCGTGGGCGCCAAGGCCGCCGCGCCGTCCGGCCGGGCCGCCCCCACGACGGCGCCCGCCTCCCCGCTGCCCCCGCTCCCCGCGGGCCTGCCCGCGCAGATCGAGCACGGCCCGCGCACCGGTGACGGCGTGGCCCTGACCTTCCACGGCAACGGCGATCCCCGGACGGCCACCGATCAGCTGGCCGAGGCCGAGCGGGCGGGCGCGCGGCTGACCGTGCTGGCCGTCGGCGAATGGCTCGACGCACATCCGCGGCTGGCCCGGCGGATCCTCGACGGCGGGCACGAGCTGGGCAACCACACCATGCGGCACCTCGACATCTGCTCGATGGACGCGGCGGACGCCCGGGCCGAGATCACCGAGTGCGCGGACCGGTTGCGGCGGCTCACGGGCGGGATCGGCCGCTGGTTCCGGCCCTCGCGGGCGCGCTTCGCCACCGAGCAGGTGGCCGAGCTCGCACGCCGGGCCGGATATCCGCATGTCCTTTCGTACGACGTGGACTCTCTTGACTTCACCGACCCCGGAGCGGAGGAGGTCAGGCGTACCGTGATGGGCGCGGTGCGGCCCGGGTCGGTCGTGAGCCTGCACTTCGGGCACGCCGGCACGGTCGCTGCGCTGCCCGCGATCCTCGACGGCCTGCACCGCCGCGGTCTGCGCGCGGTGACGACAACGGAGCTGCTGACCCGATGATCCAGTCCTCACACCACCGCCCCTCCCGCTTCTCCCGCCGCCTCCGCCCGAGCACGGCCCGCCGGACCCTGCTGGCCGCCGCCGTGTGTGCCCTGCTGGCGTCCGGCTGCAGCGGCTCCGACGACTCCTCCGGCCGTCCCCCGGAGGGAGGCGGGCAGCCGAAGAAGGGCGCCGCAGCCCCGCCGGGACTGCCCGGGATGCCGCCGCTCCTCGACCAGAACGACCTGTACGCGGCCGACCGGCCGAACGCCCTGTCGCCGGTGGTGAAGGACTTCCCCTCCCGGGTGTACGTGCCCAACACCGAGTCCGACACGGTGAGCGTCATCGACCCCAAGACGTACAAGGTCATCGAGACCATCCCGGTGGGCCGGCAGCCGCAGCACGTGGTGCCGTCGTGGGACCTGAAGACGCTTTGGGTCAACAACGATCGCGGACACACCCTCACGCCCATCGATCCGGCCACGGGGAAGGCGGGCCGGACGGTCGACGTCCACGATCCGTACAACCTGTACTTCACCCCGGACGGGAAGTACGCGGTGGTGATGGCGTCGATGGACCGGGAGCTGGTCTTCCGGGACGCGCACACCATGAAGCGGAAGAAGACGGAACCGGTCACGTGCAAGGGCGTCAACCACGCGGACTTCTCGCCGGACGGGAAGTACTTCATCGTCTCCTGTGAGTTCTCCGGCGAGCTGCTGAAGGTCGACACGGCGAAGATGAAGGTCGTCGCCCAGCAGAAGCTGCCCTTCGAGGGCGCGATGCCGCAGGACGTGAAGATCTCCTCCGACGGGAAGACCTGGTACATCGCGGACATGATGGCCGACGGTGTGTGGGTGCTCAACGGGGACAAGTTCACCGAGCCCTGGCTGATGCCGACGGGCAAGGGCGCGCACGGCCTGTACGTCAGCCGGGACTCCAAGTCGATGTACATCTCCAACCGCGGTGAGGGCTCGGTGTCGGTGCTGGACCTGCCGTCCCGCAAGCTGGTGAAGAAGTGGGAGCTGCCGGACGGCGGCAGCCCGGACATGGGCGGGGTCTCGGCGGACGGCAAGGTGCTGTGGCTGTCGGGCCGCTACGACGCGGAGGTCTACGCGATCGACACCCGCGACGGGCACCAGATCGCCCGGATCCCGGTAGGGGAGGGGCCGCACGGTCTCGCGGTCTACCCGCAGCCGGGCCGGTACTCGCTGGGCCACACCGGAATCTTCCGGTGAGGCCCGGCGGGTGACGGCCGATCAGGCGTTGTAGATGTCAGCCTGACGCGGCGCGGGGTCCTGTACCGCGCCGCTCAGGAACATGGCGCGGTTGCCGAACCGCTCGGTGTCCACGCCGTTCTCCGCGAGGACGCGCAGGGCGGCCTGGTGCACCACGCGCAGGACGGGTGTGGTGGCGCGCAGGGCGTCGTCGGCCATGAAGCGGTGGCGCCAGGGCTTGTCCGCCCAGGCGTGGCGGAGGCCGAAGGGCTCGGGCAGGACGAGCTTGCCGCCCCAGTACTCCAGGAGCGGCGGGTACCAGGTGAGGGGGGCGCGGGCGGCGAGGCGGACGATCTCGCGGGGGGCGACGATGGGCAGTTTGCGGGTCCTGGTCTCCCAGAACTTCACGGTCTTGGTGGTGGTCTTGGTGCGGGCGGCGGGCTTGCCCATGAACAGGGAGTGCACGGGGCCCAGGGCGTGCCCGGTGACCTCGATCCGCAGGGTCTTGTGGAGGACGGTGACGGTGATGAGCAGGGTGATGACGAGCTGGCCGTCCCAGAGGACGAACTGGACGCCGAGGTAGTGCCGGCTGCCGGCGCCGAACTGCTGCTCGTTGCAGATCCTCTGGAGCTCCGCACCCCTTATCTCGAAGCCGCTGTCGCCCTCGGGGCGCGAGACGGCTCCGGCGCCCTCGCCGACGGGGGAGACCACCCAGTGTTCGACGGCGGGGGTGGTGAAGCCGCCGGTGTGCACGGGGCTGCGCTCGATGAGGCGCAGCTGGTCGTGGATGGCGCGGATGACGTCCCAGCTGCGGAAGGGGTTGATCTCTTTGTCGGGGTCGGCGGGGACGAGCTCCTCGGCGAGCTGCCAGCTGCCCCAGCGGGTGCCCATGCCGAGTATGCCCTTGGGGCCGGCGTAGAAGACGACGTTGCTGTGCTGTTCGGCGGCGAGGCGCTCCAGGGACTGGCGCAGCCGTTCGGCGGCGGTCTCGCCGGGGTTCTTGGGGACGGCTTCGGGGATCTTGGCGCCGATGCCGCCGCCGGAGAGCAGGCCCGTCCAGCGGTCGCGGAGGTCCTTGGCGGTGCGCTCGCAGATGACCTTGGCCCAGACGCCGCCGATGAGGGGGGCGATGATCGCGGCGCGGATGTAGAGGGCCCAGAATCCGTGGAGCGGCAGCTTGACCAGGAGGATGACCGCGAAGACGCCGAGGGCGGCGACGAGGGCCATGCCGAGGGCGCCGGTGCGCTTGTCCTTGGCTCCGGCGAGCATGCGGCGGATCTGGAAGGCGCCGAGGTAGAGCAGGACACCGGGGAGGAAGAGGATGCCGCAGACGGCCATGATGCCGGTGAGCTGGATGTCGCGCTGTTTGCGGATGCGGCTGGCGGCGAGGCAGTGCTCGACGACGGGCTGGGGGTCGAGGCCGAAGGACTGGATGAGGGGTTTGCGGCCGGCGCCGAGGACTCTCAGCTGTACGGCGCGGGAGAACGCCTCGCCCAGGTTGGGCTCGAAGAGCGCTATGCGGGGCTTCTTGACCTCGGAGGTGGCCCAGTCGGAGTTGGCCTTGAGGAGGTCCTCCACCGGTCCGTCCCGGTAGGCGGCCGAGGCCAGGGCCTGGGTCGCCGCGGTCTGTCCGGAGGAGCCCGAGAGCGGGATCTGCGCGCCCGGGCTGAAGTCGAACGGGTCCCCTGCCACTACTGCCCCCAATGTCGCGCATGCCAGAGACTGCGGCCTGGATGCGACGTCTGCTTCCGATGGCCGCCGTGCCATACGTGTTGGTCCGCGCGTCCAGCGTATCCGGGTGGGGTGCCGGCTGTCGCAGGAGATCGCAAAGCCGCCCGTCCCCGATGAGTTGGGACGGGCGGCTTGCGAACTATGCGCCGTTCGTGAGTAGTTCGCGGACGCGGTCGGCGACCTGAGGGGGCATCGGTTCGTGGCGCGCGTAGGCGCGGCGGAACCGCCCGGTGCCGTGCGAGAGGGAGCGCAGGTCCACCGCGTACCGGTCGATCTCGATTTCCGGGACCTCGGCGCGCACGAGGGTCCGGCCGGCCCCCGACTGCTCGGTGCCCACCACCCGGCCGCGCCGCCCGGACAGGTCGCTCATCACCGGGCCGACGTAGTCGTCGGGCACCTCGATCTCCATCTCGGCGACGGGTTCGAGGAGGTGGATGCGGGCCTCGGCGGCGGCTTCGCGCAGGGCGAGGGCGCCCGCGGTCTGGAAGGCGGCGTCGGAGGAGTCCACCGAGTGGGCCTTGCCGTCGAGGAGGGTGATCCGCACGTCGACCAGCGGGTGCCCGGCGGCGACCCCGCGCGCGGCCTGGGCCCGTACGCCCTTCTCCACGGAGGGGATGAACTGCCGGGGCACCGCGCCGCCCACGACCTTGTCCACGAACTCGATGCCGGAGCCGCCGGGCAGCGGCTCGACCTCGATCTCGCAGATCGCGTACTGGCCGTGGCCGCCGGACTGCTTGACGTGCCGGCCGCGCCCGGTGGCCCGGGAGCCGAAGGTCTCGCGCAGGGACACCCGGTAGGGCACGGCGTCGACGCGCACGCCGTAGCGGGCGCGCAGCCGTTCCAGGGCCACGTCCCGGTGGGCCTCGCCCAGGCACCACAGGACGACCTGGTGGGTGTGCGGGTTGTGCTCCAGGCGCATCGTCGGGTCCTCGGCCACCAGCCGGGCCAGGCCCTGCGACAGCTTGTCCTCGTCGGCCTTGCTGTGGGCCTCGATGGCGACGGGCAGCAGCGGGTCGGGCATCCGCCAGGGCTCCATCAGGAGCGGTTCGCCCTTCGCGGAGAGGGTGTCGCCCGTCTCGGCGCGGCCGAGCTTGGCGACGCAGGCGATGTCCCCGGCGATGGCCCGGCCCAGCTGCCGCTGGTGCTTGCCGAAGGGGGAGGAGAGCGCGCCGACCCGCTCGTCCACGTCGTGGTCCTCGTGGCCGCGGTCTTCGAGGCCGTGCCCGGAGACGTGCACGGTCTCGTCCGGGCGCAGGGTGCCGGAGAAGACGCGGACCAGGGAGATCCGGCCGACGTAGGGGTCGGAGGAGGTCTTGACGACCTCCGCGGCGAGCGGCCCGGAGGGGTCGCAGGCGAGGGCCGGCCGGGGGCGCCCGTCGGGGGTGGTGACGGCCGGGGCCTCGCGCTCCAGGGGGGTGGGGAAGCCGCCGGTGATCAGCTCCAGCAGTTCGACGGTGCCCAGGCCCTGCTTGGCGCCCTCCGTCGCCGGGGCGGCGGCCAGGACGGGGTGGAAGCTGCCGCGCGCCACGGCCCGCTCCAGATCCTCGACGAGGGTCTTGACGTCGATGTCCTCGCCGCTGAGGTAGCGGTCCATCAGGGTCTCGTCCTCGCTCTCGGCGATGATCCCCTCGATGAGCCGGTTCCTGGCCTCCTCGATCTGCGGCAGCTGCTCGGGGCCGGGCGCGGCCTCGGTGCGCTCGCCGGTGGAGTAGTCGAAGACGCGCTGCGTCAGCAGGCCGGTCAGGCCGGCGACGGGGCGGTGCCCGTCGGAGCCCGCGGGGCCGTACAGGGGCAGGTAGAGCGGCAGCACCCCGTCGGGGGAGTCGCCGCCGAAGACCGTGCGGCACGTCTCGGTCATTTCCTCGAAATCCGCGCGGGCCGCCTCCAGATGGGTGATCACGATGGCGCGGGGCATGCCGACCGCCGCGCACTCCTCCCACACCATGCGGGTGGCGCCGGCGATGCCCGCGGCGTCCTGGGCGGCCGAGACGACGAAAAGGGCCGCGTCCGCCGCCCGCAGACCGGCCCGGAGCTCCCCGACGAAGTCGGCGTAGCCCGGGGTGTCCAAGAGATTGATCTTGATGCCGGCCCATTCCACCGGGACCAGCGACAGCTGCACGGAGCGCTGCTGCCGGTGTTCCATCTCGTCGTAGTCCGACAGCGACGCGCCGTCCTCGACCCGGCCCGCCCGGTTGACCGCGCCGGTGGCCAGCGCCAGCGCCTCCACCAGGGTCGTCTTCCCGGATCCGCTGTGGCCGACCAGCACCACGTTGCGCACGTGGCTCGGCCGGTCGGCCGAAACTGCTCTGCCCGCGGCCCCTGGGTATGTGCCCGTCTTCTCGCCCATGTGTGCCCGCCTCCCGGTCGACACCTGCGGTCCTTCGAGCTTTCCACTGCGGTCACGCTGCGTCCATACGTCGCACACGCAGGCGTACATCCGCCGGGCGGTGGGCCGTCCGGGTGGCACGGCGGGGCGGCGGCCGGCCGGGGAGCGCCCGCGCTGTGTCGCCGGTCACGGAAGATGCGGTGGTCAAGGGCGCCGACGGGCGTTGCGAGCGGTGCGCGCGCGGCGGGCCCCGGGTGCGTGACTACGATGGGCCAGCCGGTGGCCCCTTGACCACGCGGCCCGTCACGACCCTTCGGGAAGGCCATGCTGAACAAGTACGCGCGTGCGTTCTTCACGCGTGTTCTCACGCCGTTCGCCGCCCTGCTCATCCGCCTGGGCGTCAGCCCCGACGCGGTGACCCTCATCGGTACCGGCGGTGTGATGGCGGGCGCGCTGGTCTTCTACCCCCAGGGAGAGTTCTTCTGGGGCACCGTCGTCATCACGCTCTTCGTCTTCTCCGACCTGGTCGACGGCAACATGGCCCGGCAGCTGGGCCGGTCCAGCCGCTGGGGCGCGTTCCTGGACTCCACGCTCGACCGGGTCGCCGACGCGGCGATCTTCGGCGGGCTGGCCCTCTGGTACGCCGGGGGCGGGGACAGCATCGCCCTGTGCGCGGTGACGATCTTCTGCCTCGCCAGCGGCCAGGTGGTCTCGTACACCAAGGCCCGGGGCGAGAGCATCGGCCTGCCGGTCAACGTCAACGGCCTGGTCGAGCGCGCCGAGCGGCTGGTGATCTCCCTGGTCGCGTGCGGTTTCTCCGGGCTGCACAAGTTCGGCGTCCCGCACATCGACATCCTGCTGCCCGTCGCCCTGTGGGTGGTGGCCGCCGGTAGCCTCGTCACCCTGATCCAGCGGGTGGTCACCGTGCGCCGTGAGGCCGCCGAGGCGGATGCCCAGCCGGTGGCCGGAGGCGGGAACGAGTGAGGGACAAGCTGACCGACGCCCTGTACGGGCTCGGCTGGGCGACGGTCAAGAAACTCCCCGAACCCGTCGCCGTGCGGCTCGGAACGCGGATCGCCGACATCGCCTGGAAGCGGCGCGGCGCCGGCGTCCTGCGCCTGGAGGCCAACCTCTCCCGGGTGCTGCCCGACGCGGACCCCGAGCGGCTGGCCCGGCTCTCCCGGCTGGGCATGCGCTCCTACATGCGCTACTGGATGGAGTCCTTCCGGCTGCCCGGCTGGAGCCGGGACCGCATCCGGGCCGGATTCTCCGGCCAGGACATGCACCACCTGGAGGAGGCGCTGGCCGGCGGGCGCGGCGTCGTGCTCGCTCTGCCCCACATGGGCAACTACGACCTCGCCGGGGCCTGGGTCACCACCGCGCTCGGGGTGCCCTTCACCACCGTCGCCGAGCGGCTGAAGCCCGAGACGCTCTACGACCGGTTCGTGGCCTACCGCGAGGGGCTCGGCATGGAGGTCCTGCCGCACGCGGGGGGCAGCGCCTTCGGGACGCTGGCCCGCCGGCTGCGGTCGGGCGGCCTGGTCTGCCTGGTGGCCGACCGTGACATGTCCTCCTCCGGTGTCGAGGTCACCTTCTTCGGCGAGACGGCGAAGATGCCCGCGGGGCCCGCGATGCTCGCGGTGCAGACCGGCGCGGTGCTGCTGCCCGTCACGCTCTGGTTCGACAGTTCGCCGGTGATGCGGGGCCGGGTGTACGCGCCGATCGAGGTGCCCGGGAGCGGCACCCGGGCCGAGAAGGCGGCGGCCATGACCCAGCAGCTGGCCGACGCGTTCGCCTCGGGCATTGCCGAGCACCCGCAGGACTGGCACATGCTCCAGCGCCTGTGGCTCGCCGACCTCGCGCCGCGCACGGGCTCCCCCGCGACGGCACGGAAGGAGACGCCTTGAGGATCGGGATCGTCTGTCCGTACTCCTGGGACGTCCCCGGCGGGGTGCAGTTCCACATCCGGGACCTGGCCGAGCACCTCATCCGGCAGGGCCACGAGGTGTCGGTGCTCGCCCCGGCGGACGACGAGACGCCGCTGCCGCCGTTCGTCGTCTCGGCCGGGCGGGCCGTGCCCGTCCCGTACAACGGCTCCGTCGCGCGGCTGAACTTCGGGTTCCTCTCGGCCGCCCGGGTCCGGCGCTGGCTCCACGACAACGACTTCGACGTGATCCACATCCACGAGCCCACCTCGCCGTCCCTGGGCCTGCTGGCCTGCTGGGCCGCGCAGGGCCCGATCGTGGCGACCTTCCACACCTCCAACCCCCGCTCCCGGGCCATGATCGCCGCCTATCCGATCCTCCAGCCGGCCCTGGAGAAGATCAGCGCGCGGATCGCGGTGAGCGAGTACGCCCGCCGGACGCTGGTCGAGCACCTGGGCGGCGACGCCGTCGTCATCCCCAACGGGGTCGACGTGGGCTTCTTCGCCCGCGCCGAACCCCGCAAGGAGTGGCAGGGCACCCCCGGCAGCGGCACCATCGGCTTCATCGGCCGCATCGACGAGCCGCGCAAGGGCCTGCCCGTCCTGATGCGGGCCCTGCCGAAGATCCTCGCCGAGCGCCCCGGCACCCGGCTGCTGGTCGCCGGGCGCGGCGACGAGGAGGAGGCCGTCGCGAGCCTGCCCGCCGCGATGCGGGACCGCGTGGAGTTCCTCGGCATGGTCAGCGACGAGGACAAGGCGCGGCTGCTGCGCAGCGTCGACGTGTACGTGGCGCCCAACACCGGCGGCGAGTCGTTCGGCATCATCCTCGTCGAGGCGCTGTCGGCGGGGGCCCCCGTGCTCGCCAGCGACCTGGACGCCTTCACGCAGGTCCTCGACCAGGGCGCGGCGGGCGAGCTCTTCGCCAACGAGGACGCGGACGCGCTGGCCGCGGCGGCCCTGCGGCTGCTGGGCGACCCCGCGCACCGGGCCGCGCTGAGCGAGCGCGGCTCCGCGCACGTGCGCCGCTTCGACTGGTCGCGCGTGGGAGCGGACATCCTGGCCGTCTACGAGACGGTGACAGCGGGCGCGGCCTCGGTGGCGACCGACGAACGCACGGGTCTGCGGGCCCGGTTCGGGCTGGCACGGGACTGACGGCGGGATCCGGGCGCCGCCGGGAGATCCAGCCCGTCCGGCGTTTGAGGACCGGGGTCCGGGGCGGAGCCCCGGGAACGGACCGCTGCCCCACCGGCGTACTCACCGCGCGGAGCGCCCCCGGCGGCGAGCGGTAACGTGGCGCGGCGTGACCACACTGATCTGGATCGTCGCCGCACTCGTCGTCATCGGCGTCTACCTGAGCTGGACCGCGGGCCGCCTGGACCGGCTGCACACCCGGATCGACGCCGCCCGGGCCGCGCTGGACGCCCAGCTGCTGCGGCGCGCCTCGGTGGCCCAGGAGCTCGCCACCGCCGGGGTCCTCGATCCGGCGGCCTCCATCGTGCTGTACCAGGCCGCGCACGCCGCCCGGCAGGCGGAGGAGGAGCACCGCGAGGTCGCCGAGAGCGAGCTCAGCCAGGCCCTGCGGGCCGTCTTCGGGGAGCTGCCGCAGATCGAGGCGGTGCGGGAGGCGCCCGGCGGCGAGGAGTCGCTGCGGGAGCTGCGGGAGGCCGTCCGCAGGGTGCCGATGGCCCGGCGCTTTCACAACGACGCGGTGCGCGCGGCGCGGGCCGTGCGGACGCACCGCGTCGTGCGCTGGTTCCGCCTGGCGGGCCACGCCCCCTTCCCGCTCGCGGTCGAGATGGACGACGAGCCGCCCGCCTCCCTGGGCGACCGGACAGGCCACTGACCTCGGATTGGCTCTTTTTACGGGCCGCGGCCGACGGTTTGTATGAGAGGGCAGCATCACCGCCCTTGATAGTGAGGTCACCACGTGTCCAGCACGACCCCCAGCTCCAGCTCCCCCGAGACCGGCACCGCGCGCGTCAAGCGCGGCATGGCCGAGCAGCTCAAGGGCGGCGTGATCATGGACGTCGTCAACGCCGAGCAGGCGAAGATCGCCGAGGACGCGGGCGCCGTCGCGGTCATGGCGCTGGAGCGGGTTCCGGCCGACATCCGCAAGGACGGCGGCGTGGCCCGGATGTCCGACCCGAACATGATCGAAGAGATCATCGGCGCGGTCTCCATCCCGGTCATGGCCAAGTCCCGCATCGGCCACTTCGTCGAGGCCCAGGTCCTGCAGTCCCTCGGCGTCGACTACATCGACGAGTCCGAGGTCCTCACCCCGGCCGACGAGGTCAACCACAGCGACAAGTGGGCGTTCACCACCCCCTTCGTCTGCGGTGCCACCAACCTGGGCGAGGCCCTGCGCCGCATCGCCGAGGGCGCGGCCATGATCCGCTCCAAGGGCGAGGCCGGCACCGGCAACGTCGTCGAGGCCGTCCGGCACCTGCGCCAGATCAAGAACGAGATCGCCCGCCTGCGCGGTTACGACAACAACGAGCTCTTCGCCGCGGCCAAGGAGCTGCGCGCCCCGTACGAGCTCGTCAAGGAGGTCGCCGAGCTCGGCAAGCTCCCCGTGGTCCTCTTCTCCGCCGGTGGCGTCGCCACCCCCGCCGACGCCGCGCTGATGCGCCAGCTCGGTGCCGAGGGCGTCTTCGTCGGCTCCGGCATCTTCAAGTCCGGCGACCCGGCCAAGCGCGCCGCCGCCATCGTGAAGGCCACCACCTTCTTCGACGACCCGAAGATCATCGCGGACGCCTCCCGCAACCTGGGCGAGGCCATGGTCGGCATCAACTGCGACACCCTGCCCGAGGCGGAGCGCTACGCCAACCGCGGCTGGTAATCCCGTTGTCCCCGGCGGTGGGGGGGGGCGGGGGGGGGGGCCCCCCCCCCCCGGGGGGGGTGGGTGGGAGACCCCCCGCAAAAAACACCCCCCCACAGCCCGATAAACC
>NZ_JBEYZW010000103.1:0-23822 GCF_040646215.1 Streptomyces sp. NPDC046215
GCCCGCCCCGCCGCCGCTGCCGGCCAGGGGAGTCCGCCGGGCGCGGAATCCTCCGGGGTCACCCGCCCGCCTTCGCGCATCCGTCCGTTCTCAGCGACCCTTCGGCATCCGCATGCCCTTGGGCATCGGCCCCTTCGGGATCGGCATGTTGCTCATCAGGTCGCCCAGCGCGCGCAGCCGGTCGTTGACGATCGTCACCTGCGCACCCGGCAGCACCCGGGGCAGCTTGATCAGCGTCGTGCGCAGCTTCTTGATCGGCACCTGGCCCTCGCCGTCACCCACGAGGATGTCGTGCACCGGCACATCGGCGACGATCCGCGCCATGCGCTTCTTCTCGGCCGCCAGCAGGCTCTTGACGCGGTTGGGGTTGCCCTCCGCGACGAGCACGATGCCGGCCTTGCCGACCGCCCGGTGCACGACGTCCTGGCTGCGGTTCATCGCGACCGCCGGGGTCGAGGTCCAGCCTCGGCCGACGTTCTCCAGGACCGCCGCGGCAGCGCCCGGCTGGCCTTCGAGCTGCCCGAAGGCGGCGTGCTCGGCCCGGCGCCCGAAGACGATCGCCATCGCGAGGAAGGCCAGCAGGAAGCCCAGGATGCCCAGGTAGACCGGGTGATCGATCCAGAAGCCGATCGCGAGGAGGACACCGAAGGTGACGATTCCCACAGCCGCGACGACAAGACCGACCTTCGAGTCGACCTTTTTGGTCATCTTGTAGGTCAGGGCGATCTGCTTGAGTCGCCCGGGGTTCTCGGATGTTTCCTTCCTCGCCATAACCGCAGTTTACGTGGCCTGCGGGCCGGGGGCGGCCACGGCCTCCAGCACGTGCTGGGCCTCCCGCCGGTCCTTGGCCCGGCGGCGGTCCTCCAGCACCGCGGTCCAGGCGTTCCGGCGGGCCGTGCGCTGGCCACCGCGCATCAGCAGTCCCTCCAGAGCCCGCAGGGCGTCCGTGACGGACGGCGGCCGGACGGAGAGGGTGGCGGGCAGTGCGGAGAGCGGAGCGGAAGAGGCGCGAACCTGCGCGGCCTGCATGGCGGTGTCCCCTCGGAAGCGGAATGTGGCAGGGCGGCGGGGGGTGGGTCGAGCGAGGTGCGGTGGTGCTGATGCGGTGCGTACACCCATCGTCACTGAACGGTGTTACCAATGGATGACCTCGCGGTCAAACATCTATGAAACGTTGACGCGGCCCGTACCGTGCCCGCCGGGGAGGAGGGTCGGTACGGGCCGCGTCGAAAAGCAGCGCCGGAGCGGGGGCGGGCTCAGACCGCCTGCGCCGCGGCGGCCGCGCCGCGCCGCTCGATCGCCTGCTGGAAGAGCCGGCCCGCGCGGTACGAGGAGCGGACCAGCGGCCCGGACATCACACCGGAATAGCCGATCGCGTCGGCCTCGTCCTTGAGCTCCACGAACTCCTGCGGCTTCACCCAGCGCTCGACGGGGTGGTGCCGGGGCGTGGGGCGCAGGTACTGGGTGATGGTGATCAGCTCGCAGCCCGCCTCGTGCAGGTCGCGCAGCGCCTCGCTGACCTCCTCGCGGGTCTCGCCCATGCCCAGGATGAGGTTGGACTTGGTCACCAGGCCCGCCTCACGAGCCTTGGTGATGACCTCCAGCGAGCGCTCGTAGCGGAAGCCGGGGCGGATGCGCTTGAAGATCCGCGGCACGGTCTCGACGTTGTGCGCGAGGACCTCGGGGCGCGCGGAGAAGACCTCGGCCAGCTGCTCGGGCACCGCGTTGAAGTCGGGGATCAGCAGCTCGACCTTGGTGTGGCCGCCCTCGCGCTCCGCCGTCATCGCGTGGATCTGCCGCACGGTCTCCGCGTACAGCCAGGCGCCGCCGTCCGCCAGGTCGTCGCGCGCGACGCCCGTGATGGTGGCGTAGTTCAGGTCCATCGTGACGACGGACTCGCCCACGCGGCGCGGCTCGTCGAGGTCCAGCGCCTGCGGCTTGCCCGTGTCGATCTGGCAGAAGTCACAGCGCCGGGTGCACTGGTCGCCGCCGATGAGGAAGGTCGCCTCGCGGTCCTCCCAGCATTCGTAGATGTTCGGACAGCCGGCCTCCTGGCACACGGTGTGCAGGCCCTCGCTCTTCACGAGGTTCTGCATCTTGGTGTACTCGGGGCCCATCTTCGCCCGGGTCTTGATCCACTCGGGCTTGCGCTCGATGGGGGTCTGGCTGTTCCGGACCTCCAGGCGCAGCATCTTGCGTCCGTCGGGTGCGACAGCGGACACGTCCGGCTCCCTACGACTTCGATTCTTCGGCGGACACCAGGGTACGCCCGATATTTGTACGTCTTTACGTGCGGACCAACCTGTGGAGGCAGGGGGCCATTCCCGACCCGCGCCACCACAGCCTGCGGGGTTACCTCAGGTTCAGGGGGTGGCCGGGGCCGGGACCTGCCGGGGCAAGGGCTCCGCCGACTCCAGCACCTCGCTCAGCCGCTTCTCCACCACGGGCAGCACCTCGGCCACGGACACCCGGCGGCCCAGCTCGTTGGAGAGCGAGGTCACTCCCGCGTCGCGGATGCCGCACGGGACGATCCGGTCGAACCAGGTGTTGTCCGGATCACAGTTCACGGCGAAGCCGTGCATCGTCACGCCCTTGGCGATCCGGATGCCGATGGCCGCCAGCTTGCGGTCCTCGCGGCGCTGGCCGGCGTTGGAGGGCGCGTACTCCGGACCGTTGAGCCGGGGGTCGAACTCCTCGTCGTGCAGGCGCGGGTCGAAGTCCAGGCTGAGGCCGCCGGCCGCGGGGCGCTCGGCCACCGGGTCGCCGAGGACCCACACCCCGCTGCGGCCCTCGACCCGGGTGGTCTCCAGGCCGAAGTCCGCGCAGGCGAGGATCAGGGCCTCCTCCAGCCGGCGGACGTGCGCGATGACGTCCACCGGGCGCGGCAGCTTCAGGATCGGATAGCCGACGAGCTGCCCCGGGCCGTGCCAGGTGATCTTCCCGCCGCGGTCCACGTCGACGACGGGAGTGCCGTCCAGGGGGCGCTCACGGTCTTCCGTGCGCCGTCCCGCGGTGTAGACCGCTGGGTGCTCCAACAGAAGGCAGGTGTCGGGGATCTCGTCCGCGAAACGGCTCGCGTGGACCCGCCGCTGCTCCTGCCACGCCTCCTGATACTCGACGGCGTCCGCCCCGAAGCCCAGGTGGACAAAGCGCAGCTCACTCACGGCGGCTCCTCTTCGCATCCTCTTCGAACCTGCTCGAACGGCGAGGTGCGCATATAGCCGCATCTCACGCGTTTTCGAACGCTCTTATCGCGCCCTTGCCACTGTACGGCCGTCCGGGGGCATCGCTGCAGGCGGCCGGTGCGCCCGGACCCTCTTCCATGCCTATTTGATCTGTCCTCACACGATCGGATGAATGCGGGGCGAAGGTCGCGATCGGGGCGTTGGCCGACGCTAAGTTCGCGCCGTTCCACAACGCGATCAGGGAGACCGGCAGGCTGATGACGGAACGACCCCCGCAGCGCATCCCCAACCGTCAGCTCGCCGCATTGATCGCGGAGGCCGGCTTCTCCAACGCAGGGCTGGCTCGGCGTGTCGATCAATTAGGGCTGGAGCACGGCCTCGACCTGCGCTACGACAAGACGTCCGTCACCCGCTGGCTGCGCGGCCAGCAGCCGCGGGGGACGACGCCGGCGCTGATCGCCGAGGTCTTCACCCGCCGATTGGGACGACGGCTGTCCGCGCAGGATCTCGGGCTGGACGCCTGCGCGCCGGTGTACGCCGGGCTGGAATTCGCCGCCTCACCCGAAGAGGCCATTGACATCGTCAGCGGGCTGTGGCGGAAGGACTCCGGAAGCCACACCGAGCTGCGCAAGATCGCCTTCACCCCGGCCGGGCTGGTGGTGCCCAGCCGGGACTGGCTGATCGGCCGGGCCGACGAACGGGTGGCGCGCGGCGCGGCCCCCGCCCCGCTCGCCGAGGGCGGGGCCCGGGTGCCCGTCCAGGCCCGCGGGCTCCCGCCCCGGCAGCGCCACGTCGAGCGCGGGCCCGGCGGCCGGGTCTCGATGGGCGACATCTCCGCGCTGCGGTCGGTGGGCGAGCTGTTCCGCACCCTCGACCACGCGTACGGGGGCGGCCACGCCCGGCAGGCCCTGGTGCGCTACCTGGAGCACGAGGCCGAGCCGATGCTGCGCGGCACGTACGGGGAGGCCACCGGGCGGCGGCTCTTCGCGGCCGTCGCCGACCTCACCCGGCTCGCCGGGTGGACCTCGTACGACATCGCGGCACACGGCCTGGCACAGCGCTACTTCGTCCAGGCCCTGCGGCTCGCTCAAGCCGCCGGGGACCGCTCCTACGGCAGCTACGTGCTGATCACCATGAGCCGGCAGGCGGTGTACCTCGGGCACGGCCGGGAGGCGGTGCAGCTGGCCCGCGTCGCCCAGCAGGGCGTGGGGTCCGGGGCGCCGTCGGTGGTGCAGTCGCTGCTCCACGCGGTCGAGGCGCGCGGCCACGGCGTCCTCGGCGAGGTACGGGCCTGCTCCGCGTCGCTCGCCCGGGCGGAACGGGCCCTGGAGACCTCACGGCCCGGCGACGATGTGCCGTACTGGGCGCGGTTCTTCGACGAGGCCCAGCTGGCGGACGAGTTCGGGCACTGCCACCGCGACCTCCAGCAGTACCGGGCGGCGGCGCAGCACGCCGAGCGGTCCCTGCAACTGCGCAGCGCCGCCTACGCCCGCAGCAGGCTCTTCTGCCGGGTGGTGCTGGCCACCGCGCGGCTGGGGCTGGGCGAGCTGGAGCAGGCGTGCGCCCTGGGCGCGGAGGCGGCGGCACAGGCCGCCGAGATGCGGTCGGTACGGGCCCTGGAGTACGTCCGCGACTTCGAACGCAGACTGGAGCCGTACCGGGACGCGGCGGCGGTGCGCGGGTACCGGGAGAAGGTGGCACTGCTGTAGCGGCCGCAGGGCCGCGGCGGGGTGACCCCGCGCCCCAAAGGGGCGCGGGGAACTGCGCGACGAGCCACGGCGCACCCGCAGGGGACGCACCCGGCGGGGCATGGGGCGTGGGGCCGGGCCGACGGAGCCGCGCGGCTCCGCGCCGCAAGGGGGCGCGGGGAACTGCGCGACCAGCCACGACGCGCCCGCAGATCACGCACCCGGCGTCCGGCGGCGGGGCGCGGAGCGCAACCCGTACTACGCCGCCTGCAATTCCTCCGTCTCCGCCGCGTGCGGTGCGCGGATGCCCAGGTCCCGCAGGACCGCCAGCGCCGCGCGGCGGCCCGAGAACAGGGCCCCCTGCACCGTGCTGGTGTCACGGTGGTCGCCGCATACGTAGAGGCCGGACAGCAGCCGGACCGGGCGCCGGACGTCGTGGGGGGCCGGCATGGCCGGGACCGCGTCGGGGTCGTGGTGCGCGCCGAGGAGGTCCCAGCCCGCGGTGGACGTGCCGTAGACGCGGGCCAGCTGGGCGCGGGCCGCCCGGTCCAGCTCCGCCGTGGGCAGCCCGGCCGCCGCGCCCAGCACCGTCGAGGTGATCAGGGCCCGGCCGGCGGGCGCCCGGGACGGGTCGACCTCGCTGGCGACCATGGTGTGCGCGACCGGCCCCCGCCCCCCGGCGGCGATGATCAGCGACGCCTCGCGCAGCGGCGGCTCGGAGGCCGTGTGGTGCAGGACGGTCACGGGGTGGAAGTCCGGCAGCCGCAGGCCGGGGATCAGCTCGGCGGCGGCACGGGCACCGGTGGCCACGACCACCGACCGGCAGCGGATCTCCCCGTGCCCGGCGGTGCCGACGGAGGTCGTGCAGGCGGCCTTGGCGTGGATGCCCGTACGGACGGTGCCGGGTGGCAGCAGGGCCGCCAGCAGCTCGGGGACGGTGTCCGCCCCGCCGGCCGGCAGACAGAGGCGGCCGCGCGCGTAGCCGCGCAGGACGAGGTCGGCGCAGCGGCTGGACGTGGTGAGGTCCGGGTCGCACAGCAGGGACGCCAGCAGGGGCCGCAGGAAGCCCTCGACCGTGCGGGCGGGGAGGCCCCGGCCGGTGAGGGTGGCGGCGGTGGGCCGGTCCGGGCGGGCGAGGATCCGGTGGGCCGGCAGGGCGGCGAGCCGGGCCAGGGCGGTCCCCAGGCGGGCCTGGTCGAGCCCGCCGGTGCGGGAGGCCCGGGCGGCCGTCGCGAAGGCGCGGGCGGTGGTGAAGGCGCGCTTGCCGCCGAGGGGCTCCCCGGTGCGCTGGTTGCGCCCGTCGGCGTGGACGAGGACCCCGGGGGTGAAGGGGCGCAGGGTGAGGCCGCCGAGCCCCGGGGTGCGGAGCAGTTCCGGGAAGGCGGTGTTGAGCAGCTGCGCGGTGCGGTCGAGGCGGAAGTCGTCGATCCGGTCGGTGGTCATCCGGCCACCGACGTAAGGGGCGGCCTCCAGGACGGTGACCGTTACCCCGGCGGCCGTGAGCCGGTGCGCCGCGGAGAGCCCGGCCAGGCCGGCCCCCACGATGACGACGTCGGCGTCGTGTGCGGTCTCGCGTGCGCTGCTGAGCACGTGCCCTCCTGGGGATCGGTCCGCTCGCTCGGGGGCCTGATGCCCTCAACGGGCAGCGGCAATGCGCGATTTGCCTTGACCGTAGAGAGAAAATCGGTCAACAACAGTCGCGCACGGACAGAGCACGGTCGCACGGTGGTCGCACGGCCGTCGGCCCGGTGGCCCGGGCGGGGTCACCCCGGCTCCCCCAGCGCCGCGCGTACGGCGCTCTCGGCGGTCGGGCAGTCGAAGGAGAAGCCGGAGTCCAGCAGCCGGCGCGGGAGAACGCGCTGGCTGCCCAGGACGTCCCCGGCCAACTCGCCCAGAGCCAGCTTGAGCGCGGGCGCGGGGGCGGGGAAGAGCGTCGGCCGGCGCAGCACGCGCCCCATGACGGCGGTCATCTCGCGGTTGGTGACCGGATGCGGTGCCGTCAGATTGACCGGCCCGCTCACGTCACCGGAATCCAGGAGGTGGCGCAGCGCGGCGATGTGGTCGTCCAGGGCGATGAAGCTCCAGTACTGGCGCCCGTCGCCGAGCCGCCCGCCCAGGCCCAGCCGGAACAGCGGGAAGAGCTTCGCCCAGGCTCCGCCGCCGCGGGCCACGACCAGCCCGGTGCGCGCGTGGACGGTCCGCACCCCCGCCTCGGCCGCGGGCGCGGCGGCCTCCTCCCACTCCTGGCAGACGTCCGCGAGGAAGCCGTGGCCCGGTGGCGTGCTCTCGTCGGCGGGGCGGTCGCCGGTGTCCCCGTAGATGCCGATCGCGCTGCCGCTGACCAGGACGCGCGGCGGGGCATCGAGGGAGGCCAGGGCTTCGGCGACGGCGGCGGTGCCCAGGACCCGGCTGTCGCGGATCTCCTTCTTGTAGGCGGCGGTCCAGCGGTGGCCGCCGATGGGCGCGCCCGCCAGGTGCACCACGGCCTCGCACCCGGCGAGGCCGCCGGTGTCGACCCACTGCCGCTCCGGGTCCCAGGAGACCTCGCCCCGGCTCCGGGCGGGGCGGCGCACCAGGCGTACGACGCTGTGGCCGTCCGCCGTCAGGGAGCGCACGAGCGCCGTGCCGATGAGCCCGGTCGAGCCGGTGATCGCGATCCGCATGCCGCCCATCCTGCCCCGGCCGGGGGCCCGTATGCCGGAGCCTTACCGGCCCTCATTCCCGGAAGCGGTCCCACAGCCGGGGGAAGCGCTCCGCGAGCGCCTCGTCGTCCTCCGGGTCGAAGGGGGTGCCCTCGGGCTCCCGGGGCGGGGGCGGCAGCCCCAGGTCCGGGGTCTCGGCGCCGGTCAGCTGTTCGTACGCCTCGTCGGCCGCGTAGCCCAGGTCCTCGCCGTCGCCGTCGACCTCGTCGTCGAAGTCCTCCAGGAGCTCGGCGAGCTGGTCGGGGTCGTGGACCGCGCCCTCGAAGACCTCCCGGCCCTGGCCGATGAGCCAGCAGCGGAAGTAGTCGAAGACGTCGTCGCTCGCCCCGTTCAGCAGCACGGCGGCCGCGCCCCACAGCTCCCACAGGTAGGCGCGGTTGTAGCGGGCCTCGAAGTGCCGGGCGAAGTCCACCACGCGTTCGGGGTCGAGCTGCATCAGCCGTTCGACCAGCGCGTCGGCCTGCTCCTCGGCGTCGCCCTCGGCGGCCTCGCGGGAGCTGTCGATCAGCTCCCAGAACTCCGTCTCGTCCACGGGACCAGCATCGGGCAGGCGGCCGCGCCCCGCACGCGGAGCGGGAGGGATGCCGCCGTGTCGTTACCCGCGCGTAGCCGGACGGGGACCCGGCCGGATCCGGAAGTAATCCGGACAGCAGATGTCGGGATTGGCTGACAGGGTCGAAGAGGTACCGAGCGGCTCAGGGATCCGAGGGATCCGGAGGAGAGGGCAGACGTGGAGACAAGCAGGGCAACGGGAACCGCGGGCGCGCAGGCCGGGCCGCTGGCGGGGAAGGTGGCGCTCGTCGCCGGCGCGACCCGGGGCGCGGGCCGGGCCATGGCCGTCGAACTGGGCCGGGCCGGGGCCGTCGTCTACGCGAGCGGGCGCACCACCCGAGAGCACCGCAGCGAGGTCGGCCGGAGCGAGACCATCGAGGAGACCGCCGAACTGGTGACCGCGGCGGGCGGCACCGGCATCGCCGTGCCCACCGACCACCTGGACCCCGCGCAGGTCGACGCGCTCGTGGAGCGCATCGACCGCGAGCAGGGGCGGCTCGACGTCCTCGTCAACGACGTCTGGGGCGGTGACCACCTGATCGAGTTCGGCACGAAGTTCTGGGAGACGGACCTCGACAAGGGCTTGCGGATGCTGCGGCTCTCCATGGAGACCCACGCCATCACCAGCCATCGCGCGCTTCCCCTGCTGATCCGCCGGCCCGGGGGACTGGTGCTGGAGATCACCGACGGCACGGAGGAGTCCAACCGGACGTACCGCGAGAACCTGCTGTTCGACCTCGCGAAGTACGGGCCGATCCGGATGGCGTTCGGCCTCGCCCACGAGCTGAAGGAGTACGGCGGCACGGCCCTGGCGCTGACGCCGGGATACCTGCGCTCGGAGGCGATGCTGGAGCACTACGGCGTCACCGAGGAGACCTGGCGGGACGCGGTGGCCGAGGTTCCGCACTTCGCCATCGCCGAGTCCCCGGTGTTCATCGGCCGGGCCGCGGCGGCCGTCGCGGCCGACCCGGACAAGGCCCGCTGGAACGGGCGGTCCGTCTCCAGCGGCGAGCTGGCCAGGGTCTACGGCTTCACCGACGCGGACGGCTCGCGGCCGGACTGCTGGCGCTACTTCGAGGACGTCGTCTTCGGCGGCAAGGAGGCGAACGTGGAGGACTACCGGTAGCCGGGGGCCCGGGAGGACCTGTGCGCGGGCCCGGCGGCCCGCCCCGGCGTGGCGCCGCTGAGGCCGGCTGTCCCACGGCGTGGACTGCCGCCTGAGCGGGCTCGGCGAAGTCCTGTGCGGTTCAGCCGTGCCCGAAGGGGCGCGGGGAACCGCGCGACCAGCCGCAACGCACCCGCAGATGACGCGCCGACGTCCAGCGGGGTGCTCAGCCGTACAGCGCTGCTCCCCGCATCGCGGCCCCGGCGAACCGTTCGCGCAGCTCCGGCGGCTGGAGGATCTCCGCCTCCGGGCCGAGCGCGAGCAACTGCGCGTACGCCACCTCCAGCGTCTCCACGGGCAGGGACACGGTGGTCCGGCCCTCCCCGTCCGGCGGTCCGGCCGCCTCGACCGCCTCCAGCGCCGCCGTCCGGTCGGTGACGTGCGGCAGCCGCTGGACACCCTCGGGCGTCAGGCGCGCCACGACCCGCTCGCGCAGGATCGACCGGGCGAACTCCGCCGCCCGCCGCTCCCAGAACTCCGGCAGGTCGAACTCCTCCGTCCGCGAGAAGCGCTCCTCGCCCGCCGCCACGGCGGTGAAGCGGTCCACCCGGTAGACCCGGAAGTCCCCCTCGGCGCGGGCCGCCAGGTACCAGACGCCGGCCTTCAGGACGAGCCCGTACGGCTCCAGATCGCGTTCGACCTCGGTCTCCCCGCGGCGGTACCGGGCGGTCAGCCGGCGGTCGTCCCACACCGCGTCGGCGACCGCGGGCAGCAGCTCGGGCGGGTCGGCCCGCTGCCACCAGCCGGGAGCGTCCAGGTGGAAGCGCTGGGCCGCGCTCGCGGAGGCGTCGCCGAACTCGGGGAGCAGGGCCGCCGAGACCTTGAGCCGGGCGGCGGAGGCGGCGTCGGCGAGGCCCATCTCGCGCAGCGCGGACGGCACACCGGACAGGAACAGCGTCTCGGCCTCAGTGCGCCCGAGGCCGGTGAGGCGTGTGCGGTAGCCGCCGATGAGGCGGTAGCCCCCGGAGCGGCCGCGGTCCGCGTAGACGGGGATCCCCGCTTCGGACAGGGCGAGTACGTCCCGGGCGACCGTGCGCTCCGAGACTTCCAGCTGCCGGGCCAGCTCGGACCCCGTCATCGAGGTCCGCGACTGGAGCAGCAGCACCAGTTTGATCAGACGGGCTGCGCGCATGCGTCCATCATGCCCAGCGCCGACGGCACCAGCGCCGGCGAAGGGCTTCGCTCCGGGCCCCTCGGCGACGACAGGACCCCGCGCGCCGGCCAGGGCAATGGATGACGCACGGAGTCCTGCCCTCACCGCCGAACCACGCCGTGCTCACAGGACAGGGCGGCATGACATGGCTCGAACCGGCAGGACCGGATGGACGGGACGCTCAAGGCCCCGCGGAGACGATACGCCCGTGATCGATGATCGATCAATCCCGGGCGGCGGAAAAGCGGAAAACTTCGCCGACGGCAGGCGGACCGGGGTCAGATCCGGGGCGCGCAGCTGAGCACGTGGGTCTTCAGGAGCTCGCCGATGCGCGGGTCGCGCCGCCGGAACGCGGCCACGATCTCCGCGTGGTCCTCCGCGTGCGCCCGGGGCTCCGGGCTCAGCCAGCGGATCGACAGCGTCGTCCACACCTCGATGCCCAGCGACTCCCAGGTGTGCAGCAGCACGGCGTTGCCCGAGGCTTTGACGATCTCGCGGTGGAAGGCCACCGTGTGCCGCACCTGCGCCTCCCCGTCACCGGAGCGGTCCGCGGTGTACAGCGCGGCCACCGCGGGCTCCAGCGCCGAGACGTCCCCGGCGAGGACCGGCGCGGCCAGCTCGGCGGCCACCTGCTCCAGCCCGGCCCGCACGGGGTAGCTCTCCTTGAGGTCCGTGGCGGTGAGCTCGCGGACCCGCACGCCCTTGTTGGGCGAGGACTCGATCAGCCGCAGCGATTCCAGCTCGCGCAGCGCCTCGCGCACCGGCGTCTGGCTCACGGCGAGCTCGGCCGCGATGCGCCGCTCCACGATCCGCTCGCCCGGCTGCCAGCGCCCGCCGACGATCCCTTCGAGGATGTGCTCGCGGATCTGCTCGCGCAGCGAGTGCACGACGGGTGTGGCCATGGGTGCTCCTTAGCGGGGCGAGCGGGACAGGACGCCATTATTCCGGTGCCGGGGGCAGCGCAAAGGGCGCGGCCCCGGCCCGTACGGATACGGAGCCGGGGCCGCGCCCTTCGCAGGCGTGCTGCCTCACGGGGACGAGGCTCAGAGGCCGAGCTCGGCCTCGAACTCGGCGGCCTCCAGCAGCTGCTTGACCGTGGTCAGGTAACGGGCCGCGTCGGCGCCGTCCACCAGACGGTGGTCGTAGGAGAGCGCCAGGTACGTCATGTCACGGATGGCGATGGTCTCGCCGAGCTCCGGGTGGTTGATGACCACCGGGCGCTTGACGGTCGCACCGATACCGAGGATGCCGACCTGGTTCGGGGGCACGATGACCGTGTCGAACAGCGCACCGCGCGAGCCGGTGTTGCTGATCGTGAAGGTCGCGCCGGCCAGGTCGTCCGGGCTGATCTTGCCCGAGCGGACCTTGCCCGCGAGCTCCGCGGTCTTCTTGGAGATGCCCGCGATGTTGAGGTCACCCGCACCCTTGATGACCGGGGTCATCAGGCCCTTCTCCGAGTCGACGGCGATGCCGACGTTCTCGGAGTCGAAGTAGGTGATGGTGCCCTCGTCGTCGTTGATCCGGGCGTTGACGACCGGGTGGGCCTTCAGCGCCTGGACGGCGGCCTTGACGAAGAACGGCATCGGGGACAGCTTGACGCCCTCACGGGCGGCGAAGGCGTCCTTGGCCTTGTTGCGCATCCGCATGATCTTGGTGATGTCCACCTCGACCACGGAGGTCAGCTGCGCCTGACCGTGCAGCGCCTTCATCATGTTCTCGCCGATGACCTTGCGCATGCGGGTCATCTTCACCGTCTGGCCGCGCAGCGGCGACGCCTCGACGGCGGCGGCCTTCGGCGCGGCGGCGGCGGGCGCCGCGGCGGCCGGGGCAGCGGCGGCGGCCTTGGCGGCCTCGGCGGCGGTGATGACGTCCTGCTTGCGGATGCGGCCACCGACGCCGGTGCCCTGGACGGTCGCCAGGTTCACACCGTTCTCGGCGGCGAGCTTGCGCACCAGCGGCGTGACGTACGCGCCGTCCGTCGCCGCGGCGGCGGCCGGGGCCGGCGCCGGGGTGACCGGGGCCGGAGCGGCCGGAGCCGGGGCCGGGGCGGGCACGGGGGCGGACGGGACCGGGTCCGGAGCGGGCGTGGTGACCTGCTGCGGGGCCGGGGTCGTCGGCGCCTGCGGGGCCGGGGCCTCCTGCTTCGGGGCCTCCTGCTTCGGGGCCTCGGCCGGAGCCGGGGCGGCCGGGGCGGCGGGCGCGGCCGGAGCGGCACCCGCGGCGCCGATGACGGCGAGCTTGGCGCCGACCTCGGCGGACTCGTCCTCGGCGACCAGGATCTCGAGCAGGACGCCCGCGACCGGGGCCGGGATCTCGGTGTCGACCTTGTCGGTGGAGACCTCGAGCAGCGGCTCGTCGACGTCGACGCTCTCGCCGACCTCCTTGAGCCAGCGGGTGACGGTGCCCTCGGTGACGGACTCGCCCAGCGCGGGGAGCACGACCGGGGTGCCCTCGGAGCCACCGGCGGGGGCGGCCGCGGGGGCCTCCTCGGCGGGGGCGGCGGGGGCGGCGGGCGCCTCGGCGGCCGGGGCCGGAGCGGCCGGAGCCTGCTCGGCGGGGGCCTCGGTGGCGGCCGGAGCCTCGGCGGCGGGCGCGCCGGAGCCGTCGTCGATGACGGCCAGCTCGGCGCCGACCTCGACCGTCTCGTCCTCGGCGACCTTGATGGACGCGAGGACGCCGGACACGGGGGCCGGGATCTCGGTGTCGACCTTGTCGGTGGAGACCTCGAGCAGCGGCTCGTCGGCCTCGACGCGCTCACCCTCGGCCTTGAGCCAGCGGGTGACGGTGCCCTCGGACACGCTCTCGCCGAGCGCCGGCAGTGTTACGGAAACCGCCATGGTTGCGGTTGCTCCTTACGAGTAGTGCGGATGGTGGTGCGCTCGGGACTAGTCGTGCGCGTGCAGCGGCTTTCCGGCCAGGGCCATGTGGGCCTCGCCGAGCGCCTCGCTCTGCGTGGGGTGCGCGTGGACGAGCTGGGCGACCTCGGCCGGCAGCGCCTCCCAGTTGTAGATCAGCTGGGCTTCGCCGACCTGCTCACCCATACGGTCACCGACCATGTGGACGCCGACGACGGCACCGTCCTTGACCTGGACGAGCTTGATCTCGCCACCGGTCTTGAGGATCTTGCTCTTGCCGTTGCCCGCGAGGTTGTACTTCAGAGCGACGACCTTGTCCGCGCCGTAGATCTCCTTGGCCTTGGCCTCGGTGATGCCCACGGAGGCGACCTCGGGGTGGCAGTACGTCACCCGGGGCACGCCGTCGTAGTCGATCGGCACGGGCTTCAGGCCGGCCAGTCGCTCCGCTACCAGGATGCCCTCGGAGTAGCCGACGTGCGCGAGCTGGAGCGTCGGGACGAGGTCACCGACGGCCGAGATGGTCGGCACGTTGGTCTGCATGTACTCGTCGACCAGGACGAAGCCGCGGTCCATCGCGACGCCCTGCTCCTCGTAGCCCAGGCCCTGCGAGACCGGGCCGCGGCCGATGGCGACGAGCAGGATCTCGGCCTCGAACTCCTTGCCGTTGGCGAGGGTGACCTTGACGCCGTCGGCGGTGTACTCGGCCTTCTCGAAGAAGGCGCCGAGCGAGAAGTTGATGCCGCGCTTGCGGAAGGCGCGCTCCAGCAGCTTGGAGCTGTTCTCGTCCTCGACCGGGACGAGGTGCTTGAGGCCCTCGACGATGGTCACGTCGGTCCCGAAGGACTTCCACGCGGAGGCGAACTCGACGCCGATGACGCCGCCGCCCAGCACGATCGCGGACTTCGGCACGCGGTCCAGGAACAGGCCGTGGTCCGAGGAGATGATGCGGTCGCCGTCGATCTCCAGGCCCGGCAGCGACTTCGGCACGGAGCCGGTCGCCAGCAGGACGTGGCGGCCCTGGATGCGCTGACCGTTCACGTCCACCGAGGTCGGGGACGACAGGCGGCCCTCGCCCTGGATGTGGGTCACCTTGCGGGAGGCGATCAGGCCCTGCAGGCCCTTGTACAGGCCGGCGATGACGTCGTCCTTGTACTTGTGGACGGCCGCCATGTCGATGCCCTCGAAGGTGGCCTTCACACCGAACTGGCCGGCCTCGCGAGCCTGGTCCGCGATCTCGCCGGCGTGCAGCAGCGCCTTGGCGGGGATGCAGCCGTTGTGCAGGCAGGTGCCGCCGAGCTTGTTCTTCTCGATCAGAGCGACGTCCAGACCCAGCTGCGCTCCGCGCAGGGCAGCGGCGTAACCGCCGCTACCGCCTCCGAGGATCACTAGGTCGAAAACGGTGCTGGCGTCGTTCGCCACGTCACGTCCTCCATGCATGGAATACGCCGGAGCCGGTCGTCGATGACCGGGCGGCGGCTGTTGTTCGGCCGCTTTTACTTCGGCCCTGGGTCAAGTGGGGCCCTGTCCTGCCGAGACAACATCTTCGCACTTGTTGACGGACGGCGGGACGCCGGGCCGGGCTGTGGGACGACTGATGCGTCACCTTCAGGGGTTACTCGTGCGTACGATCATGCGGATTTCGTTACGGGCGAACGGATGCCGCGCGGTCCCGGGTGACCTGGGGCGAACCACCCGGGACCGTACAGATCGTGCGCACGTGCGAGCTGATCAGCCGAGGTCGCCCGCGGCGGTGTGCTCCGCCAGGCGGAGCAGGGTGCGGACCGCCGAGCCGGTGCCGCCCTTGGGGGTGTAGCCGTAGGGGGCGCTCTCGTGGAAGGCCGGACCCGCGATGTCCAGGTGCGCCCAGGTGATGCCCTCGCCCACGAACTCCTTCAGGAACAGGCCGGCGACCAGGCCGCCGCCCATCCGCTCGCCCATGTTCGCGAGGTCGGCGACGGGGGAGTCCATGCCCTTGCGCAGCTCGGCGGGGAGCGGCATCGGCCACGCCTGCTCGCCGACCTCCTCGGCGATCTCGTACAGCGCGGTGCGGAACGCGTCGTCGTTGCCCAGCACGCCGAACGTGCGATTGCCGAGCGCGAGCACCATGGCACCCGTCAGAGTGGCGACGTCCACGATCGCGTCGGGGTTCTCCTCCGAGGCGCGGACCAGGGCGTCGCCCAGGACCAGCCGGCCCTCGGCGTCGGTGTTGAGGACCTCGACGGTCTTGCCGCCGTACATCCGCAGCACGTCGCCGGGGCGGGTGGCGCTGCCGGAGGGCATGTTCTCCGCGAGGGCCAGCCAGCCGGTGACGTTGACGCGCACCCCGAGCCGGGCGGCGGCCACGACCGCGCCGAACACGGCGGCGGCGCCGGCCATGTCGCACTTCATCGTCTCGTTGTGGCCGGCCGGCTTCAGGGAGATGCCGCCCGAGTCGTAGGTGATGCCCTTGCCGACCAGGGCGAGCGTCTTCTCCGCCTTGGGGTGGGTGTACGCGATGCGCACCAGGCGCGGCGGGTTGGCCGAGCCCTGGCCGACGCCCATGATCCCGCCGAAGCCGCCCTTGAGCAGCGCCTTCTCGTCCAGCACCTCGACCTTGAGGCCGTGCTGCTTGCCGGCGGCCTGGGCCGCGGCGGCGAAGGACCTCGGGGTGAGGTCGTTGGGCGGGAGGTTGGTGAGGTCGCGGGCGCGGTTGACCTCCTCGGCGAGGACGGCGGCGCGCTCGGCGGCGGCCTTGAACGCCTTGTCGCGGGGCTTGGTGCCCAGCAGCGCGATCTCGGCCAGCGGGGCCCGCTTCGCGTCACCGGCCTTCTCGGCGCCCTCGGGGCGGTAGGTGTACGCGCCCAGGAGCGCGCCCTCCGCGACGGCGGCGGCGGCCGCGGCGTCCTCGACGGGCAGGGCGAACCCGGCCTTCTTGGTGCCCGTCAGCGCGCGGGCCGCGGAGCCCGCGGCACGGCGCAGCGCCTCGTGGTCGAAGCCCTCGTCCTTCGCCGGGGCGTCACCGAGGCCGACCGCCAGCACGACCGGGGCCTTGAGCCCGGACGGTGCGGGGAGCTTGGTCGTCTCGCCCTCGCCGCCGGTGGCGCCGAGGGTCTCCAGGACGCCTGCGAGCTTGCCGTCGAACGCCTTGTCCACGGCTTCGGCGCCGGGTGCGAGGACGGGGCCCTTCGGGCCCTTCGCCACACCGACGACGACGGCGTCCGCGCGCAGCGTCGCCGCACTGGAAGTGCTGAGAGTCAGAGCAGACACGGTGGTGGGGTCCCTACTTCCGTTGGATTTGCTCGGCCGATGGGTGGGTGGGCCGGCCGCACCCTGGGCATCGTATGCCGCCGGATACCGGGCCAAAGGGCTCGGGTCCGACCCCAACGTAGCGCCGGATGCAGGCGGAATGCCCCCATCCGGCTTTCAGCCGAGAGCGAGGGCGACCAGGGCGGCGGTCGCCGAGGTCTCCGCCAGGGAGCCGAAGACGTCCCCGGTCACCCCGCCGAACCGCCGCACGCAGTGCCGCAGCAGCAGTTCCCCGGCCAGGAGGGCGAGCAGCGCCGCCACGGCCGTGTGTGCCGCCCCGTACGCCCCGAAGGGCGCACCGGTACCGGCCGCCGCGGCGGTGGTCAGGGCCGCCACCGCCAGGGCGGCCCGCACCGGGACGGCGCCGGCCACGGCCGCCCCCAGGCCCTCGGGCCGGGCCGGCGGCACCCCCGCCCGGCAGGCCAGGGTCAGGGAACACCGGGCGGCGAGCGCCGCCGTGACCGCCGCGAGGGCGCCGGGTGCCGCTCCGTCCGCGTAGAGCTCGGCGAGGGCCGCGACCTGCGCGAGGAGGACCAGCAGCAGGGTGACGACGCCGAACGGGCCGATGTCGGACTGCTTCATGATCCGCAGGGCGGCGTCGGCGGGCTTGGCGCTGCCGAGCCCGTCGGCGACGTCCGCGAGGCCGTCCAGGTGGAGCCCCCGGGTGAGGGCCGCGGGGAGCGCGACCGAGGCCACGGCCGCGAGCAGCGGCCCCGAGCCCAGCAGCAGGAGGAGGGCGCCGGCCGCGCCCGCGCACCCGCCCACGACGAGCCCGGCGAGCGGCGCCGCGAGCATGCCGCCGCGGGCCGCGGGCCGGTCCCAGCGGGTGAGGCGCACGGGCAGCGCGGTCAGGGTGCCGAAGGCGAAGCGGAGCGCGTCGCCCGGGGAGGCGCCGGGGGTGGCACCGGCGGGAGGCGTGTCGGTCATCGCGGGCACCCTATCCCGGTGGCCGCGGGCAGTAGGTTGCAGGTGAGACGCCTTTTCGGGGACGGAGTTCCATGGGTCAGTGGTGGGGCCGCAACATCGTCGAGCCGGGCAAGCTGCCCCTGTTGCTCGCGCTGGCCGCGTTCGTCCTGACCTTTCTGGTCACCCGGGTCATCACCCGTCTCATCCGCGCGGGCAAAGGCCCCTTCCGCAACATCAGCCCCGGCGGGATACACGTGCACCATGTGGTGCCCGGGGTGGTGCTGATGGTGATCGGTGGCTTCGGCGCGGTCGGCTCGGGGCGGCACGGCTTCGGGGCCGCGGCGTCGGCGGTGCTGTTCGGCACCGGCGCGGGCCTGGTGCTGGACGAGTTCGCGCTCGTCCTCCACCTGGACGACGTCTACTGGACCGAGCAGGGCCGCAAGAGCGTCGAGATAGTGGTGCTGACGGCGGCCCTGGTGGGCCTGATGCTCTCCGGCTTCCTGCCGTTCGGGGTCAACGAGCTGACCCCCGGCGAGCTGAAGAACCGCAGCATCGTGGTGACCAACTTCCTCGTCAACTTCCTCATCGCCCTCTTCGCCCTGGCCAAGGGCAAGCCCCGCTTGGCCGTGATCGGCTGCGTGGTGCCGCTCGTGGCGCTCGTGGGCGCCGTGCGGCTCGCCCGCCCCAACTCGCCGTGGGCGCGGCGCTTCTACCGCCACCGCCCCCGGGCCCGCCGCAAGGCGCGGATGCGCGCCTACCGCCACGACGCCCGGTGGGAGGCGGCCCGCAACAAGGTTCACGACCTGCTGGCCGGCGCCCCCGACCGCTGACCGCCCCGGGGGCCCGCCCGGTGGGCGTCCCGCCGGGGCTCGCGCCGCCTGCGCACCTCGTCCGCGACGCACAGCGCCAGCATCGCCGCCACGGCCGCCACGTGCTCCTTGCCCGCCAGGTTCGGCTTGACGAACACCTCCACCACCATCGCCACGACCACGAACGCGCAGGTCAGCCACGCTCGGTAGCGCCACGCCACATACACCGCGAGCCCCACCACGGCCGCCGACGGGCCGGTGTCGACGACCTTGGCGGCCTCCGCCGGCAGGCCGAAGGGGGAGTCGGGCCCTATGTGGATCGCCAGCCGCGCGTACATCGTCCCGGCGAGGGTGGCGACGTAGGCGATGGCCAGCGTCCGCCACCGGCCCAGGCAGATCTCCGCGACGCCGAAGACCAGCAGGACCTGCGCCAGGGCTCCCCACACGGGCAGGTCCAGCGCGGGGACGAACAGCGAGAGCGGGGTCCGCAGCAGCGCCAGCCACCAGGGCAGCTGGGCCTGCACCGACCCCAGCTTCTGCACCGGCTCGAAGCCCCAGGGCTGGTTCTGGACGATCTGGAAGGCCGAGGTCAGGGCAACGGCCGAGAGGGTCATCGGGATCGCCCGGAACCTCCGGCGGACGAGCGCATGCCGGACGGTCCCGGCGAGCGGACCCCACTCCGTGCGCGCGGCGCGACGCAGCGCCGCCCGGTTCACCGCCGGCTCGCCAAGTGCTTGCGGTTGAGCCACTTGGGCAGGCCGGGCGCTTCGAGGAAGCCCTCGGCCCGGGCGCTCGCGATGCCGATGCGCAGCAGATCACTGCTCTTCTCGAACAGCATGAAACGAGGTTCCCAGATCGGGCGGTACTTCGCATTTGCCCGGTAGAGGGACTCGATCTGCCACCAGCGGGAGAAGAAGCTGAGCAGCGAGCGCCACAGGCGCAGCACCGGGCCTGCGCCCAGCCTGGCGCCCCGCTCGAAGACCGAGCGGAACATCGCGAAGTTCAGCGACACCTGGGTGATGCCCAGCCCCTTGGCCTGCTGGAGCAACTCGATGACCATGAACTCCATCAGGCCGTTCTCGGAGTCCCGGTCGCGCCGCATCAGATCCAGCGACAGGCCCTCGGGCCCCCACGGCACGAAGCTCAGCACCGCCCGCAGCTCGCCCTTGCCGTCGTGGCACTCCAGCATCACGCAGCGGCCGTCGGCCGGGTCGCCGAGCCGGCCCAGGGCCATGGAGAAGCCGCGCTCGGTCGCCCCGTCGCGCCAGTCGTCGGCGCGGCGCAGCAGCTCGGCCATCTCCTCCTCGGGGATGTCCTCGTGCCGCCGGATCCGCACGGTGTAACCGGCGCGCTTGACGCGGTTGAACGCCTGGCGCACCGTCCGCATCGCCCGCCCCTCCAGGGTGAACTCGGCGGTGTCCACGATCGCCTCGTCGCCGATCTCCAGGGCGTCCAGGCCGTGCCGGGCGTAGATGGTGCCGGCCTCCTCGCTCGCGCCCATCACGGCGGGGATCCAGCCGTGCTCGCGGGCCTCGGTCAGCCACGGCTCGATGGCCCCGGGCCACGCCTCGGGGTCGCCCAGGGGGTCGCCGGAGGCCAGGGAGACCCCGCCGACGACGCGGTAGGTGACGGCGGCCTTGCCGCTGGGGGACCAGATGACGCTCTTCTCGCGGCGCAGCGCGAAGTAGCCGAGTGAGTCGCGGTCGCCGTGCCGCTCCAGCAGGGCGCGCAGCCGCTCCTCGTCCTCGGGCGTCAGCGGGTCGGTGGCCCGCCGGGCCCGGAACGCCGCGTACACCACGGCGAGCAGCAGGAACGTGCTCATCACGTTGATGAAGACGTCGACCCAGCCGGGGATGTCGATGCCCGGGTAGCCGCTGTCGTCGGCGGCCAGGCTGATCAGCCGCATGAATCCGTAGTGCCACCGGTCCAGGAAGGTGGAGCGGTAGGCGTCGCCGGCGTCGTTGGTGACCGTCACCAGCAGGGCGGCGGTCAGCGAGGTGACGAGCAGCCCGCCGGCCGCGACGAGGGAGGCCAGCTTCGGGTTGGCGCGGTCGCCCTTGGCGTAGAACTCCCGCCGCCCCACCAGCAGGGCGGCCACGAACAGCGCGGTCGCCACCAGGGAGAACCAGTTCAGCGCGTGCTGGTTGAACTCCCGGTAGAACATCGCGGACGCCAGGAGCAGCAGGAGCAGCCCCGCCAGCACCAGGTTGAGGATCCACGACGCGCGCTTGCGCCGGCGCAGGGTGACCGCCATGACCAGCGACCACAGGGCCGACGCGAAGCCCGCCGTCAGCAGGTACGGGGTGAAGAATTCCTCGACGTTGTGCCGCCGGATGTCCGCGCCGAACGACACCCATACCGCGCCGAGCAGATTGACGAACGTGACGACGCGCAGGTACCACACGGCGAAAGCGGCGGCGCGCCGTGGCCGGAGGCCACGCTGCGCACCTTCATCCGGAGTCACTCGGACTTCTCCCATGAAAAGTGATCATATGGGGCGCGATCCGCGGCGGGAGCCCGGAACGCCCCGGCCGTCCGGCCGGGGGTCCGCCCCGAGGCCACCCGGGACCAGGTGTCCTCAGGAGCGCTCGGGAAGCTCCGCCGCCAGGGCCGCGGCCGCCTGCACCAATGGCAGTGCGAGCAGCGCCCCTGTCCCCTCGCCCACTGTGACGCCGTGATCGAGCAAAGGGTTGAGCGCGATCCGGTCCAGCGCCTTCGCCTGCGCCGGGTCGCCGCTGGCCTGCCCGGCCAGCCACCAGTCCGGCGCCCGGAACGCCACGCGCTGCGCGACCAGGGCGCACGCCGCCGAGACGGCTCCGTCGAGGATGACGGGCGTGCGGCGCACCGCGCTCTGCAGCAGGAAACCGGTGGCGGCGGTGAGGTCCGCGCCGCCGCTGGCCGCCAGCAGTTGCAGCTGGTCGCCGAGGACCGGCCGGGCGCGCCGCAGGGCGTCCCGGATCGCGGCGCACTTGCGCATCCAGGCGAGGTCGTCGATGCCCGCGCCGCCGCGGCCGGTCACCACCGACGCGTCCGTGCCGCACAGAGCGCCGACCAGGGTCCCGGCGGCGGTGGTGCCGCCGACGCTGAGGTCGCCGAGGACCACCAGATCCGTGCCGGAGTCCGCCTCCTCGTCCGCGATGGCCATGCCGGCGCGGAAGGCCGTCTCCGCCTCCTCGGCGGTCAGCGCGTCCTCGACGTCGATCCGGCCCGAACCGCGCCGGACCCGGTGCCGGGTGACGTCCTCGGGGAGCTCGGCCGGGTCGCAGTCCACGGACATGTCGACGACGCGCAGCCGCGCGCCGAACCGCCGGGCCAGCACCGCGGCGGGGCTCTCCCCGGCCAGGGCGGCCCGCACGAGCTCCGCCGCACCGCCCGCCGGCCCGGCGGACACGCCCAGCTGTGCGACGCCGTGGTCGCCGGCGAACAGCAGGGCGGTGACCCGCTCGACCGGCTTCACCGGCACGCCGCCCTGCGCCGCGGCGAGCCACTCGCCGAGCTCGTCCAGCCGCCCCAGCGCCCCGGGCCGGGGCCCGACCCGCTCCCGCCGCTCCTCGGCGTCCCGCCGGATCCCGGGGTCGGGCCGCTCGATCAGTGTGGCGAAATCATCAAGATTCAGACCGCTCATCGGTCGAACCCTACCCGCAGCGGCTGCCCCTACCCGTACGGCTGCGGGTCCCTCGCTGCGGTGTCCTGCTCGCGGACCGGCCCGGGCCGGGGTGCCGTCCTCAGCCGCCGGACGGGCTGAGGAGCGGCGCGCTCGGGCATGCCTTCCGGGGACGGCCGGGGCGCGCGGGGGCTGTGAGGTTTTGTCCTCAAGCGCCGGACGGGCTGGAAACGAGCCTGTTCGGGGGCGCGGGGTACCTTGCGGCGGTGGCCGGGGTGAGGTGGGGGCGCGCGGCCCTGGAGTGCCGGCCCCAGACGCCGGACGGGCTGGAGGCGGACAGCGAAGGACGGACCGTCCGGCCAATCCAGCCCGTCCGGGGGCACCTCCCAGCGGTAGCTGGGGGAGTTTGAGGACAAGCCGTGCGCCGCGCAGCGGCGAGGCTTGCCCACGGCGGGCCGTCAGCCGCAACGCAGACGCCCGCCCGACGACGACGAAGCCGGCCGCGCAGCGGCACGGCGAACCCGCCAAGCGCGCAGCGCCAAGGCGAACCGCCGGCTAACGCAACGGCACCGCCTGGCCCGCCACCACCAGCAGCACGTGCTCGCACTCCCCGGCGAGCCGCGCGTTCAGCCGGCCGAGCGCGTCGCGGAAGCGGCGGCCCGACGCCGTTGCCGGGACGACCCCCGAGCCCACCTCGTTGCTCACCGCCACCACCGTGCGCCGGGTGCCGCGCACCGCCGCCACCAGGGCGTCCACCCGCTCGGCCAGGGCCGCCGCGCCGCCGTCGTCCCAGGTCTCGTCCGTCCACGCCCCGACGGAGTCCATCGCGTCCGTCAGCCACAGCGCGAGGCAGTCGATCAGAAGGGGCGGGCCGTCGGCCGTCAGCAGGGGGATCAGGTCACAGGTCTCGACGGTCCGCCAGGAGCCGGGCCGGCGCTCGCGGTGCAGGGCCACCCGCGCCGCCCATTCCGGGTCGCCCTCGCGCGTCCCGCCGGTGGCGACGTAGAGGACGTCGGGGAAGGACTCCAGCCGCCGCTCGGCCTCCACCGACTTGCCGGACCGGGCGCCGCCCAGCACCAGCGTGCGCCGGGGCAGGTCCGGCACGGCGTGGTAGTCGCCGACGAGCAGGGCCGCGCCGTCCGGCACGGCCCGCGCGCCCGCCGCCGCGAGCCGGCGCCGCAGCTCCTCGCCGGGGGGCGCGTCGTGGCCGAGGTGGACGCCGATGACGTCCGTCGTCGCCCCGACGGCACCGGAGGCCCGCAGCCGGGCCAGCGCGTCCGGCCGCCCCAGGACGTCGAGCAGCACCATGTCGTACGGGCCGGGGGCGCCGGCGTCCCCCGCGTGCCCGGAGTTGCCCGCCAGCCCGGCCGGTGCCGCGCCGGGCGGCAGGTACAGCAGCCGTTCGCCTTCGGGGGCCGTCACCTCGTAGCCGGTGCCCGGCGCGTCGAGGGCGACCGCCCGCACCCGGTGTCCGCTGATGAGCGACAGCTCGCGCCCGTCGGGCACCCGCCCCGGCGCGGGCAGGCCCGCCGGGAGCTCGACGGCCGGACCGTCGTGCGGGTGCGAGAGCAGCACCTGCCGCACCCCGCCGATCGACCGCCCCGCGCGGGCGGCGGCGAACGCCGGCCCCGGGGTCAGGTCCAGGAGCAGCGCCCCGTCGATGAGCAGCGCGGTCGCGGCCCGGGTGCCGTCGCCGACGGCGACGGCACAGCGGGCGCAGGGACAGCCGGGGCGCGGCAGCCCTTCGGGGGCTCCGGTGCCGAGGAGAGTGAGTTCCACGCACTGATCGTCTCGCGTCCGCGCACGGCGGGCGCGCCGGGCTCACCCTTTCTCCCCCAGCTACCGCTGGGAGGTGCCCCCGGACGGGGGGGGGGTGGGGGGGGGCCCCCCCGGACCCACCCCCCCCCCCCCGGTCGCC
>NZ_JBEYZW010000104.1:0-23425 GCF_040646215.1 Streptomyces sp. NPDC046215
TTGGGGCGCCGGTGTGGGCCCGGCCCGCCCCCGCCCGCGGGGGGCTGCTGGGTGGGGGGGGGGGGGGGGGGGGCGCGGTGGGTTGGCCCGCCCCGCCACCGGAAGGGGTGAACAGACGTGACTTTCCCTGAGATGCGGCGTTGCTTCGCGCTATGCGGCCGCTTCTGCCTCTTGCCCCCGTTGTTCCCCCCGTTCCGCCTGTTCGAGCAGGGGGACGGCGGCCAGCAGGCCCTGGGTATAGGGGTGTGCGGGCCGCTCGTAGACGGTGTCCGCGTCACCCTCCTCGACGATCCGGCCGCCCCGCATCACCACCAGCCGGTCGCTCACCTGGCGGACGACGGCGAGGTCGTGCGCGATGAAGACCAGCGCGAGCCCCAGGTCGCGCTGGAGCTCGCCCAGCAGCCGCACCACCTGGGCCTGGGTGGTGACGTCCAGGGCGGAGACCGGCTCGTCACAGACGATGAGCCTGGGCTCCGGCGCGAGCGCCCGCGCGATGCCGACGCGCTGCCGCTGCCCGCCGCTGAACTCGTGCGGGTAGCGGTGGTACGCGCCGGGGTCGAGCCCCACCCGCTCCAGCAGCTCCCGCACGCGCGCGGCGATCTGCGCGTCGCCCAGCTTCCCGGCGGCGCGCAGCGGGTCGGCGATCGACTCGCCGATGCTGCGCCGGGGGTTGAGCGAGGAGACGGGGTCCTGGAAGACCATCTGCAGCTCGCTGCGGAAGGGCCGCAGCGCGCGGTCGTTCAGGGCGCCGATGTCGCGCCCGCGGTAGCGCAGTGCGCCGCCGGTGGGCTCCAGCAGCCGGACGAGCATCCGCCCGAGGGTCGTCTTGCCGCTGCCGGACTCCCCCACGATGCCGACGGTCTCCCCGGCCCGCACGGTCAGGGAGATGCCGTCCACGGCGGTGACGGCCCGCTTGCCGTGCCCGAATTCCCTGCGCAGCCCGGTGGCTTCGAGCAGGACGGCGTCGTCGGCGGCGCCTCCCCCGAGTGCGCGCCCACCCGATCGGCGGACGTTTATCCGTGGAACGGCCGCCAATAGGTCACGCGTGTACGGCTCGGCCGGCGCGTCGAGCACACCGCGCACCGGTCCCTGTTCGACGGCGCGGCCGTCCTTCATCACCAGCAGCTCCTCGACGCTGCCGGCGGCGACGCCCAGGTCGTGGGTGACCAGGATCAGCCCCAGGCCCGTCTCCGCGCGCAGGTCGCGCAGCAGGTCGAGGATCTGGGCCTGCACGGTGACGTCCAGGGCGGTGGTGGGTTCGTCGGCGACGAGGAGGCGGGGTTCGCAGGCCAGCGCCATGGCGATGAGGGCGCGCTGGCGCATGCCGCCGCTGAACTCGTGCGGGCGGGACCGGGCGCGGCGGGCCGCGTCCGGGATGCCCACCCGGTCGAGGACCTCGGTGGCGCGGGCCCGGGCGGCGCGGCGGGAGGCGCCGCGCCGGTGGACGTGGTGGACCTCGGCGATCTGGTCGCCCACGGCCTGGTAGGGGTCGAGGGCGGAGAGCGGGTCCTGGAAGACCATGGCCGCCACCCCGCCGCGCACACGCCGCAGTGCGGCGTCGTCCGCGCCGAGCACGTCGTGGCCGGCGACGCGCACGGTGCCGGAGACCTCGGCGCCGGTGCCGCGGTGCAGGCCCAGGAGCGCGTACGCGGCCGTGCTCTTGCCCGAGCCGGACTCGCCGACGATGCCGAGGGCCCCGCCGGGGGCGAGGGTGAAGGAGAGCCCGTCGACGGCCCGGACGGGGCCTTCGGCGCCGGGGAAGGCGACGGACAGGCCGGACACCTGGACCAGCGGTTCGGTCGGGGTCATCGCAGGGCCACCCTCCGGTCGGCGACGGCGTACAGCACGTCCGCCACGATGTTGGCGATCACGACGGTGATGCCGGTGACCATCACCACGGCGACGACGACCGGCAGGTCGATCGTCCGGGTGGCGTTGACGAGGAGCTGCCCGATGCCGGGCAGGCCGAACATCATCTCCGTCAGCACCGCGTGGCCGAATATCGACCCGAAGTCGGCCGCCGTCAGCGCGACCACGGGCGCCACGGCGCCGCGCAGCGCGTGCCGCACGACGAGCCTGCGCTCGCTGACGCCGTACGCGCGGAAGGTGCGGATGTGGTCCTCGGCAAGCGTCTCCAGCATCGAGCTGCGGGTGAGCCGGGCGTACTTCGCGGATTCCAGCAATCCGAGGGCGAACCACGGCAGCAGCATGTTCCACGCCCACTGCTCGGGGTCGTCGCCCAGCGGCACGTAGGTCGGGAAGGGCAGCCACTCCAGGTACGCGCAGAAGAGCATGAGCAGCGCCAGTCCGCTGATGAAGACCGGGGTCGCGGTCCCCGCGAGCGTGAGCCAGGTCAGGACGCGTTCGGTCGCCCTGCCGCGCCGCAGCGTGGACAGCAGCCCGGTGCCGGTCCCCAGCAGCAGCCACACGGCCATGGCGCCGGCCGCGAGGGAGGCGGTAGCGGGCAGCCGCTGCGTGATCAGGTCGGTGACCTGCTGGTCGTTCTGGTAAGAGAGGCCGAAGCAGGGGGCTTCGCAGTGCAGCACCCCGGTGCCGGTGGAGTAGTCGTGCCCCACGACGATGCCCTGGAGGAAGTGCCAGTACTGGAGGTACACGGGGTCGTCGAGGGAGAGCTGCTCGCGGACCTGCCGGAGCTGTTCGGGGTTGCAGCGCGGGCCGCACGCCAGGCGCGCGGGGTCGCCGGGCGCGAGGTAGAACGTCGCGTAGACGACGATCGAGAGCACGAGGACGACGGCGAGCGCGCCGAGGGCGCGGCGCAGGAAGTATCCGGTCACGACGCGCCTCCCGGGCGGGGCTCACGGGCGGCCTTGCGGTCGGTCTTGCAGTCGGTCTTGCGATCAGCCTTGCGGTCGGCCTTGCGATCGGTCTTGCCGGGCCTGCCGATCCGCAGCCGGGACGCCTCGCGCGGGTCCAGGGCGGAACGCACCCCGTCGCCGAGCACGGTGAAGGCCAGGGTCGTGACGAACAGCATCAGGGCGGGCAGCAGCACGTACAGGGGATCCGCGCGGAACCACGTCGTGGCGGTGGAGAGCATCTGCCCCCAGGAGGGCGTCGGGGGCTTCACGCCGACGCCGAGGAAGGACATGCTCGCTTCAGCGACGATGTTCGACGGCAGCAGGACGGCCGCGTAGGTGATCACGGGCGCGGCGAGCGAGGGCAGCAGCTCCCGCCGGGCGACGCGCCAGGGGGACGCGCCCGTCAGCCGGGCGGCCGCGACGAAGTCGAGCTTCTTCAGGCTGAGGGCCTGGGCGCGCACGATCCGTGCCATGCCGCCCCAGGCCAGCAGTCCGAGGGCGATGATGAGCAGGACGGGGCGCGGGAAGCCGGCGGGGACGACGGCCATCAGGGCGATGGCGAAGACCAGGATGGGCATGGCCACCATCACATCGGTGACGTGGGAGAGCACGCTGTCGACGAGCCGGTTGCCGAGGGCTGCCGCCAGGCCCACGAAAACGCCGATCAGCACCTGCACGAGCGTCGCGCCGAGGGCGACGAAGAGGGAGACGCGGGCGCCGTAGAGGAGGCGGACGAACAGGTCGCGGCCGGTGCCGGGTTCGACCCCGAGCCAGTGGTCGGCGCTGATGCCGCCGAACGAGCCGACGGGCACGCCGCCGCGCGCCGAGTCGACGAGCGCGTCGTGGTAGGCATTGGGGTCCTGGCCCTCCAGGGCGGCCAGCAGGGGCGCGCCGAGCGCGAGCAGGACGAGCAGGCCCAGCACGGCGGCGGCCACGAGCGCGGACCTGCGCGCCCGCAGCCGCCGCCACACCTGCCGGGCCCCGGAGACGGGCGCGCCCGGCGCGGCCGTCCCCGGATCCGGGGTGACGATGAGGTCCGTCACTTGACCGCGACCTGCGAGACGTCCAGGACACCGGTCCAGTCGCTGATGACGACGTTCTTGACGTCCTTGCCGTAGAGGCGCTTGTAGACCGGGTGGAACAGCGGCACGGTCACCGCCTGCTCGCCGATCGACCGGTCGAGCGCGCCCCAGCGCTTGGCCGCGGCGGCGTGGTCGGTCAGCTTGTTGATCTCGTCGATCTCGTCGTTGACCTTGGGGTCGTCGAGCTGGGCGGCGTTGTAGTTGGAGCCGTCCTTGACGATCTGCCGGCCGTCGAAGATGGGCGCGAGGAAGGGGCCGCCGGAGGGCCAGTCGGCACCCCAGTGGGCGAGGAAGAGGTCCGGCTGGTCCTTGACGCTGTGCGTCTTCTCGTCGTAGTCGTTGGTCTCCAGGCCCTCCAGCTTGACCTTGATGCCGGCCTCCTTGAGGGCCGCCTGGACGGCGGTGGCGATCTCGGGGCTGGTCTCGAAGTCCTGGGCGGTGGAATGGGTGAGCGTGATCTCCAGGCCGTCGGCGTGACCGGCCTCCTTCAGCAGCTCCCTGGCCTTGGCCGCGTTGCCCGTGGGCCCGGCGGGGAAGTGGTCGTAGGGCGTGTATCCGAAGGACTTCTGATGGGGCAGGAAGGTCGTCGCGGGCTCGGCGAGCGAGGAGCCGCCGGCCGCGTTCACCACGCTCGTGCGGTTGACGGCGTAGGCGACGGCCTGCCGGACCCTGGGGTCGTCGAAGGGCTTCGCCTTGGGGTTGAAGGCCAGGTAGTTGGTGTAGCCGAAGTGCCCGGTGCCGACCCGGCCGGCGAGCTTCTTGTCCCGGCCGACCTGGGCGAGTTCGGCCGGCCCGAGGTTGGTGTCGGTGGTCACGGCGGCCGCGTCGGCGCCCTGGCCGCTGGACAGCCGCTGGTTGATGACGGCGGGGGCGAGGCCGGACTTGACGTCGATGGTGTCGGGGTAGGCGTGGCGCTCCTTGTCGGTCTCCTCCGACCAGTGCGGGTTGCGCTCCAGCACCATGTGCTCGCCGTCGCCGGTGTTCTTGACGACCTTGTAGGGGCCGGACGAGACCGGGCGCTCGGCGTACTTCGCGCCGGTGTCCTTGGCCTTGGGCACGGGCGCGAACTGGGTCTGGGTGGCGACGTAGGGGAAGTCGCCCTCGGGCTTCTTCAGGTGGAACACGATGGTCTTCGCGTCCGGCGTCTCGATGGAGTCGAGGCCCTTCTTCTCCTCGTAGGGGCCCTGGTACTTCTCGCCGCCGACGAGCCAGTCGCGCAAGTAGGGGGCCCCGCCGGAGAGTTCGGCGGCGAAGGAGCGCTCGATGCCGTACTTGATGTCGGCGGTGGTGATGGGCGAGCCGTCCTCGTACTTCAGCCCGTCCTTGAGCCGGTACGTCCAGACCTTGGCGTCGTCGCTGGGCGTGCCGGTGTCCGTGGCGAGGTCGGGGACGACCTCGGTGCCCTCGGCGCCGTTCTCGCGGTTGCGGGTGGTGAGCGTGCGGAAGACCAGCGAGGGGATGTTGCCGCCGCCGGAGGTGTACAGGCGGGCGGGGTCGAACTGCTTCTGGGGCGCCCGGTTGAGGACGGAGAGCGTGCCGCCCTTCTTCGGGCCGCCCTCGCCACCACCGCCGCCCTGGGCGTCGCCGCCCTTCTCGGGGCCGCACGCCGCCGCACCACCGAGGAGGACCACACTGACGGCGGCCGCGGCCACGCGGCGGGATATGGCGGAAAGTTGACGCATGACGAAATGAGCCTTTCGCGGGAAGCGAGGGAGGAGGAGAGCACGGAGCACCCGCGGAAGGCGGTGGGGAGAAAGCGCGCCGCAGCGCGGAACCGCCCCCGGCGGACGCGGCGTTGATGCGCGAGGGCGCTACGCGGAAGTACGCGGGGGAAAGGCGGTCTCAGCGACAGAGGATGTCGGCGACTGCGTGCGCGGCCACGCCGATCAGCGCCAGCTCGAAGCCGGCGATCTCGGAGGCGTGGTGGTGCGACATGCGCAGAACACTGAACGAATTTTCGGCCTCTGGCAAAGGTGTCTCGAAAAGCGAGACAATAATGACCACAGACCGAGACAGCGGATCAAGGTACGGCCGGCCGGGACGCTACCTGGGGAACGGCCACGGATTGGCGCGGCAGGTGACGCCGTCCGTCGTCAGGAACTTCGTCTGCTGCATCATCACGGGGGCGAGGGCGCCCTCCTTGAGGCAGCCCTCGTGGTCGCGCCCGAGGCGGTGGCCGACCTCGTGGTTGATCAGCATCTGCCGGTAGGCGTGCATCTCGTCGCCGTAGGTCTGCGCGCCCTGCGCCCAGCGATAGGCGTTGATCATGACCCGGCTGGTCGCGGCGGAGTCGCAGGAGACGTTGTCCACCGTGGTGTCCAGCTCCGACTTGGCGCACCAGGCGGCCGTCGTGCCCGGGCTGGCCAGGGTGATCACGAAGTCGGCCGCACCGGAGGAGACCCGCTCGAAGGTGCGGGCCCCGCCGTGGGCCCAGCTGCGCTCGTCGTTCAGCGTGCGGTGCACGGCGGTGGCGAACAGCACGCCGTCGAGGGGCAGGCCCTTCTCGACGTCGACGCGGTAGCGCCGCACCTCACCCGTGCCGGGGGCCTTGTCGCGGCCGCCCACGGTCTCGAAGTCGCCGGACGCCTGCCCCTTCTCCGCCAGCGGGTACTTCTTCGCCATCTTCTGCTCGTACGTGGCGGGGACCGCCGCGCCGCCGTTGGGCGTGGGCCGGCTCTCCGAGCGGGAAGCGGCGTCCGAACGGATCCGGTCGATGTCCGCCGCCCGCGCCTGCGCCTTGCTCTCGGTGCCGTCCTTGACCTGCCCCGCGACGACGACGGCCAGCACGGCCGTCACCACGGCGGCGGCCACCCCGGTCGCGGCGCGCGCCCGGCCGCTGCCGGGTCTGGGGACGGCGCCGCCCCGGGGGGCGGCGCGGCGCGGCCTGGGCGCGGAGCCGGCGGGGCGCGCGTGGCCGGTGCCCGCGCGGGGCGCGGGGGACGCGGGCGCGCCGCCCTGCCAGTACGCCTCCGGGTGGCCGGGGGCGGCCGGCTCGTGCCGGACGGCCTGGTGACCGGGGGTGCCGGGACCGAGGATGGGTTCGTAGCCGGGCGGCCAGTCGTCGTGCCCGGCGGGCGCCGCCTGGGCGCGCTGCACACCGATGACGCCCCAGCCGACCCCGTGCCCCTGGGTGCCCGCCGCCTCCGCCGCGCCGGCCGTGCCCCTCTCCTTCGGCTCCCTCGGCTCGCCCGGCTCGCCGTACAGCGGCTCCGCGCCCTCCACCGTGAACCCGGGGGCCACGGGCTCCGGGAACCCCTGGGCCCACTGGTCACCCGCGCCGGAGGTGTCGCCTTCCGGGAAAGCCGGGAAGGCCGGGGCAGCCGGGGGCGCGGGGGCGGGATCGGTGGGGCGAGAAGCGCGTGCGCTGTGTTTACCCACGAGGCGTGGCGCTCCGTTCAGCAGTGGCGGCGGTGTCCGCGAGCAGGTCGCGGACGGCACGGGCCACCGCGTCAGGGTCCTCCATCATGGCGACATGTCCTGATTCCACGAGCGTCAACAACCGCGAGTCGCGGAAAGTCTTGCTCGCACGGTGAGCCATGCGGAAAGAGACGAGCTGGTCGCGCATTCCATAGATGAGCAGGGTAGGGGCAAGCACCTTCTCCGCCTGACGCCACAGCGAGTGCTGGCCCCCGAGGGTATACGCGTCGACGAGGCCGCGCGCCGAGCGCGCCATCACCTCCCAGAAGTAGGGGAGCTCCAGCCGCCGCTCGTACTCGGCGACCGCCGCCGCGAAGCCCTCCGGTGTCACCCGTCCGGGGTCTCCGTAACAGAGCGCGAGTACCTCTCGGGTGCGGCGCTCGGGTGTCCAGTCCTTCGTCATCCGCGCGAAGAGGGAGACGACGCCGGGCACCGCGAGCAGCCCGGTGGGCACCGCCGTGCGCTGCGGGCGCAGCTCCGGCAGGGCGGGCGAGACGAGCGTCAGCGTGCGGACCAGGTCCGGGCGGACCGCGGCGACCCGGGTGGCGACCGCGCCGCCCAGGGAATTGCCGAGCAGGTGGACGGGCCCGCGGCCGCTCGCGTCGAGGTGGCGGATGACCACCCGGGCGGCACCGGTGAGGGAGTGGTCGCCGTCCTCCGGTGGCGGTGAGTCACCGAAGCCGGGGAGGTCGAGCGCCTCGCCGTCGACGTGGCCGGCGAGCCGCTCCATGAGCGCGGACCAGTTCTGCGAGGAGCCGCCGAGACCGTGCACGTACAGGGCGGGCGGCAGCCCCTTCCTCCCGGGCGGCCGGGACCGCACGGTGAGCGTGGCCCCCGGCAGGGTCACCGTGCGGATCTTCTCCCCCGGTGCGACCCGCGAAGGCCGGCCGGGCGGCACCACGGGGACGGTGCGGAGATCCGGCGACTCGGTCGAAGACATGCGGGCAATGTTACGAGACGATCACGCCGGGATTCCTGTGGCGGCGGTCACAGATCGCCTGGCGTCACGGGGGCTCAGCTCCTAGGCTCGTACCAAGGAGTACGAGGGCGGCCCGCCGCGCCCTCCCCCGCTCTCCCCCGGGAAGGGGTACCGCATGAGTGTCGACCCGTCCGATCCGGAGACGTTCGAGGACGATCCGGACGCCGTGGAGATCGACGTGGAGGCGCCGGAGGCCGACGCCGCGGAGCAGCACGCCGATCTGGCGCCGCAGCGCGACGACCGCCTGTCGCGCATCGAGCCGGACGCGGCGAACGAGGCGGACGTCGCCGAGCAGGCGCGCGTCGTCGAGCTGGACGAGGACGACTACCGCTGAGCGGGCGCCCGCCGCCCCCCGGAGGCGATCCGGGGGGAGCTGGGATAAATTGTCAGGATTTTGTTGACTTCCCACAGCGTCCGGTACATGAAATTCTCCGCTCCGACCACGCACGGCCCGGTTACCCAAAAGTACGATGGCGGGCGCGGTGCACACCGTGCAGGGAACGATCATGGGAGGCGGCGTGACAGCCATCGAGCAGACCGAGGCGCGGCCGCGAGGCACGCGTCTGCCGCGCCGGGCCCGACGCAACCAGCTGCTGGGCGCGGCCCAGGAAGTCTTCGTCGCCCAGGGCTACCACGCCGCGGCGATGGACGACATCGCCGAGCGCGCCGGCGTCAGCAAGCCGGTCCTCTACCAGCACTTCCCCGGCAAGCTGGACCTCTACCTGGCCCTGCTGGACCAGCACTGCGAGGCCCTGCTGCACGCGGTCCGCACCGCACTCGCCTCGACCTCCGACAACAAGCTGCGGGTGGCGGCCACCATGGACGCCTACTTCGCCTACGTGGAGGACGAGGGCGGCGCCTTCCGGCTGGTCTTCGAGTCCGACCTCACCAACGAGCCGGCCGTGCGCGAGCGCGTCGACAAGGTCTCGCTGGAGTGCGCCCAGGAGATCAGCGACGTCATCGCCGAGGACACCGGCCTGTCCAAGGACGAGGCGATGCTGCTGGCTGTGGGCCTGGGCGGCGTCTCCCAGGTGGTCGCCCGCTACTGGCTCTCCAGCGAGAGCGCCGTGCCGCGCGAGACCGCCGTCCAGCTCCTGACCTCGCTGGCCTGGCGGGGCATCGCCGGCTTCCCCAAGAACGCGCCGGAGCTGTAGCCCCCGGCGCCGGGCCGGGCCCCGTGTTCGCTGCGAGCGTGCAGGGTCCGGCTCGGCTCGCGCCCGTACCGGGCTAGTGTGTGGAACGGACGGCGCGACGGACCGCGCACCCCTCCCCTGGGCTTCGCCATGGGGGGCCCCACATCTTCGGAGGGACAAAAGCCGTGGAGGTCAAGATCGGCGTGCAGCACACGCCCCGCGAGATCGTTCTCGAGAGCGGGCAGTCTGCCGAAGAGGTCGAGCGCGCGGTCACCGACGCGCTCGCCGGCAAGGCACAGCTGCTGAGCCTGGTGGACGACCGCGGCCGCAAGGTCCTGGTCCCGGCCGACCGGCTGGCGTATGTGGAGATCGGCGAGCCGACCATCCGCAAGGTCGGTTTCGGCGCGGCCTGAGCCACAGGCGGACCGCAGAACGAACGGCGGGGCCCCGGTGAGGAATTCACCGGGGCCCCGCCGTCTCGCGTACCCGAGAGGGCGATGCGCGCCAGGGTTGCCGGGCCCGTCCCGGGGGTAGTACGGCTTCGACCGATTTGCACCTGCTCCACGCCCATCAGCACGGGAGGAAGTGACCATGATTCTGTGGGAAGCGCTCGGCTCGGTCCTCATCGGCCTCGCCGTCTCCTACGGAGCCCTGCGCTGGCTGCCCGCCCGCTTCGGACAGTTCCGTGCCCGCAGTCTGGCCCTGGCCACAGGCCCGACCGCCGCGGTCTTCGGTGCTCTGCTCGCCCACTCCGTGCTGGGCCCGGGCCATGCCCCGGCCACGCTCGCGGTATCCCTCGGGGTGTCCGTCGCCCTGCTGTCGGTCCTGCTCCGGCAGGGGGACCGGGCCCGCCGCTCAGCCACGGCTTGAGGCGGGCCCGCCCGGCACCGGGGGCGGCCCGGCCCCACCGCGCGCCCGGCGCGGCGGGGCGGTGCGGCGGGTCAGGCCGCGAGGCCCAGCGCCGCCATCCGCTTCGTGTGCGCCTCGGTGATCCGGGAGAACATCTTGCCGACCTCGGCGAGGTCGAAGCCGTCGGCCACGCCGCCCACCAGCATCGTGGAGAGGGTGTCCCGGTCGGCGACCACGCGCTGCGCCTGCGAGAGCGCCTCGCCCATCAGCCGCCGCGCCCACAGGGCGAGCCGGCCGCCCACGCGCGGGTCGGCCTCGATGGCGGCCCGCACCTTCTCGACCGCGAAGCTCGCGTGGCCGGTGTCGTCCAGGACGGTCAGCATCAGCGCACGGGTGTCCGAGTCCAGGCGGGCGGCGACCTCTCGGTAGAAGTCACTGGCGATCGAGTCGCCCACGTACGCCTTGACCAGGCCCTCCAGCCAGTCCGAGGGCGCGGTCTGGCGGTGGAACTCGTCCAGCGCCGGGGCGAAGGGCTGCATGGCCCCGGTCGGCTCCGCGTCGATGGCCGTCAGCCGGTCGCGCAGCCGCTGGAAGTGCTGGAACTCCGCCGCCGCCATCTTGGCCAGCTCCGCCTTGTCGTCCAGCGTCGGCGCCAGCTTGGCGTCCTCGGCCAGGCGCTCGAAGGCGGCCAGCTCGCCGTAGGCGAGGACGCCCAGCAGATCCACGACCGCCGCCCGGTACTGCGGGTCGGCGGAGGCCCGCGCCCAGTCCTGGGCGGCGATTCCGGTGAGCGCCTCCGTCGGTTCGGGGGCCTGGGCGGCGCCGGCTGCTGCGGCGGTGTTCTCTGGGGTGTCGGGCGTCTCCATGAAGCGCACAATAGCCCGCCCCGCAACCCATGGAAGGCCCTGGTCAGCCAGTTCCTCCGCATCTGTCCGAAGGATTGTCCGGACACGCATGCGCCATTCCGGGGTACAGTGGTATTGCGCCTGCCGAGTATTTCGGCGGGCTGTCCCATGCTGTGTCTTCTGGGGGCGTCTTACGCCCGGCTTCCAGACCTCCAGCGGATGCCCGGTCGGTGGCCCGATCGGCTTCCAAACCCGACCGCCCTCCGCGCGGCGTACGAGACGTACGCACCTGGAGGGATCCGCTCGCGGCACGTGTGCAAGAGCGAAGGCAGTGGTCCCGCGCGTCACCCGGCTTCCCCAGGCCGGACAGTACCCCGGCGCGGTACGCAGACCCCCTTCGCCTCCTGGCGCCGCGTCTCACAGAAGAGGCAAGATCCTGTCCACTTCCATCGCCCCCACCACGTTCCGAGATCTCGGCATCCTTCCCGAGATCGCCGAAGCCCTTGAGGCCGTCGGCATCGTCCACCCCTTCCCGATCCAGGAGATGACGCTCCCGGTGGCCCTCTCGGGCTCCGACGTCATCGGCCAGGCCAAGACCGGCACCGGCAAGACGCTGGGCTTCGGCCTGCCCCTGCTGGAGCGCGTGATCGTCCCCGCGGACGTCGAGTCGGGCCGGGCCACGCCCGAGCAGCTGACCGACGCCCCGCAGGCGCTCGTGGTCGTCCCCACCCGCGAGCTGTGCCAGCAGGTCACCAACGACCTCCTCACCGCCGGCAAGGTCCGCAATGTGCGGGTCCAGGCGATCTACGGCGGCCGTGCCTACGAGCCGCAGGTCGAGGCCCTGAAGAAGGGCGTCGACGTCATCGTCGGCACCCCCGGCCGGCTGCTGGACCTCGCGGGCCAGAAGAAGCTGAACCTCTCGCGCGTCAAGGCGCTCGTCCTCGACGAGGCCGACGAGATGCTCGACCTCGGCTTCCTGCCCGACGTCGAGCGCATCATGATGATGCTGCCGGCCAAGCGCCAGACGATGCTGTTCTCGGCCACCATGCCGGGCGCCGTCATCAACCTCGCGCGGCGCTACATGTCGCAGCCCACGCACATCCGCGCCGCCGCGCCGGACGACGAGGGCCAGACCGTCGCCAACATCAAGCAGCACATCTTCCGCGCGCACAACATGGACAAGCCGGAGATGGTCGCCCGCATCCTGCAGTCCGAGGGCCGCGCGCTCGCGATGATCTTCTGCCGGACCAAGCGGACGGCCGCCGACATCGCCGACCAGCTCGCCCGCCGCGGCTTCGCCTCCGGCGCGGTCCACGGCGACCTCGGCCAGGGCGCCCGTGAGCAGGCGCTGCGCGCGTTCCGCAACGGCAAGGTCGACGTGCTGGTCTGCACCGACGTCGCCGCCCGCGGCATCGACGTCGACAACGTCACCCACGTCATCAATTACCAGACCCCCGAGGACGAGAAGACCTACCTGCACCGCATCGGCCGCACCGGCCGCGCGGGCAAGTCGGGTACGGCCATCACGCTCGTCGACTGGGACGACATCCCGCGCTGGAAGCTGATCAACAAGGCGCTGGACCTGCCGTTCGACGAGCCGGAGGAGACCTACTCCACCTCGCCGCACCTGTACGAGCTGCTGAACATCCCCGCCGGCACCAAGGGCATCCTGCCGCGCACCGAGCGCACCCGCGCCGGGCTCGCCGCGGAGGAGATCGAGGACCTGGGCGAGACGGGCGGCCGCGGTGGCCGTGGCCGCGGCCCGAAGCCGGCGTCCGCGCCGGTGGCCGAGGAGCGCCCGGCCCGCACCCGCGCCCCGCGTCAGCGCCGCCGCACCCGTGGTGGCGCGTCGGGCGGCGCCGAGGCGGCCGCGCAGGCTCCGCTCGCTCCCGCCGCCCCGGTCGCCCAGCCGTCGGCCGGGGGTGCCCCGGAGACGCCGGCCAAGCCGCGCCGCCGCCGGCGCACCCGCAACAGCGCCGGATCGGGCGCGGCCGTGACGGCCGTGGCCGCCGAGCGCACGGTGGTGGACGAGGCGGTGGCTCCGGTGACTCCGGCGGCCGAGGTCTCCGCACCGGCTGCCGCGCAGGTCGCGGAGGTTCCGGCCCAGCCGCGCCGCCGCCGTGCGCGGACGGCGAAGCCGGCCGCCGCGCTCCCGCCGCTGGAGGCGTTCCAGCCCCCCGTGGTGGACGACTTCCAGACCGCCGTGGTGATGGAGCAGGCTCCGGTCCGGCCCAAGCGCGCGCCCCGCGTGCGCAAGGCCGCCGTCGCCCCGGTCGAGGCCGCTCCGGTCAAGGCCGTGGAGGCCCCTGCGGTCACCGAGATCGCCGAGGTCGCCGAGGTCAAGCCGAAGCGCGCCACGCGGGCGAAGAAGGCCGTCGCCCCGGTGGAGGCTGCTCCGGTCGAGGCCGCTCCGGTCGAGGCCGCTCCGGTGGAGGCCCCCGAGGTCACGGAGGCCCCTGAGGCCGCCGTCACCGCTGAGGCCAAGCCGAAGCGGGCCAGCCGCGCCAAGAAGGCCGTCGCGCCCGTCGAGGCCACCGAGGTCACGGAGCCCGCCGCCGAGGCCAAGCCCAAGCGGACCCGCGCCAAGAAGGCCGCCGCCGCGGTCGACACCACCGAGGCCGCCGAGGCCCCGGAAGCCCCGGCCAAGCCCAAGCGCGCCAGCCGCGCCAAGAAGGCCACCGCCCCCGTGGAAGCCGCCGAGGCCCCCGCCGCGGAGGCCGTCGAGGTCGCCGAGGTCAAGCCGAAGCGCGCCACGCGGGCGAAGAAGGCCGTCGCCCCGGTGGAGGCCCCCGAGGTCACGGAGGCCCCCGAGGCCGCCGTCACCGCTGAGGCCAAGCCGAAGCGCGCCAGCCGCGCCAAGAAGGCCGTCGCGCCCGTCGAGGCCACCGAGGTCACGGAGCCCGCCGCCGAGGCCAAGCCCAAGCGGACCCGCGCCAAGAAGGCCGCCGCCGCGGTCGACACCACCGAGGCCGCCGAGGCCCCGGAAGCCCCGGCCAAGCCCAAGCGCGCCAGCCGCGCCAAGAAGGCCACCGCCCCCGTGGAAGCCACCGAGGCGCCCGCCGCGGAGGCCAAGCCGAAGCGCACCCGCGCGCCCAAGGCCGCCAAGGTCACCGCGGAAGCCTGACGCACCACCGCCCGACGGCCGGTCGCCCCGCGAGGGGTGGCCGGCCGTCGGCATACCCGCGTCCGGTCGCCGCCCGTACGGGGCTCCGGCACCGGTGGCCCCCGGCCCTCGCGTTAGCCTCGTGGCATGAGCAGGCCGCCCTTCCTCACCTTGCCCGCGTGCGCCCGCGCGTACCGCCTCGCCACCTCGCGCGGGGAGTTCGCCGTGCACGACGCCGTCCCGGCCGGGGCCGGGGGGCCCGCCCCCACCGTGCTGCTCGTCCCGGGGTTCACCGGCAGCAAGGAGGACTTCATCGCGCTGTTGGAGCCCCTCGCGGCCGCCGGGTACCGGGCCGTGGCGGTCGACGGGCGCGGGCAGCACGAGAGCGGCGGTCCGCGCGAGGAGAGCGCTTACGCCCAGGACGAGTTGGCCCGGGACGTCCTGGCGCAGGCGCAGGCCCTGGGCGGGAGCGTGCATCTGCTCGGCCATTCGATGGGCGGGCTGGTCGCCCGCGCCGCCGTGCTCCAGGACGCCGCGCCCTTCCGTTCGCTGACGCTCATGAGCTGCGGCCCTGCCGCGATCTCTCCGCCGCAGCAGGCCCGTACCCGCATGCTGATCGACGCCCTGGGCGAGCTGGACATGGAGGGCGTCTGGCAGGAGATGCGGAGGATGGACGCGGAGGCCGCGCCCGCCGAGCCGCTCCCAAACGCGCTCGGAGCGTTCCTGTACGACCGCTGGATGGGCACGCTTCCCGAGCAACTCATCGCTGCCGGGCGGCAGTTGACCCAGGAGCCGGACCGCACGGGGGAGCTCGCCGAGGTGCCGCTGCCGGTGCACGTGGTGTCCGGCGGCGAGGACTACGCCTGGCCGGTTCCGTCGATCGACGCGATGGCGAAGGAGCTGTCGGCGGCGCGCACGGTCGTCGACGGCGCGAGCCACTCCCCCAACGCCGAGCGGCCGGCCGCCACGGCGGAAGCGCTCGTGCGCTTCTGGGACCTGGCCTGAGCGTGGGCCCTGGCGGGCCGCCGGGCAGGGGTCCGACGGGCCTTCGGCTGCGGTCCCGCCGTTGGAGCCTGCGGCGGCGAGCGCCCTGCGGGCGCGTCCTCAATCTCCCCCAGCTACCTCCCCCAGCTACCGCTGGGGGTGCCCCCAGGGGGTGCCCCCGGACGGGCTGAAAAACTCGTCCGGCGCCTGAGGGCACCGCCGCGCAGCGGAGATGCATCCCGCACTCCCGCCCGACAGCGCTAGCCGCGCGCGCCGGTCACCGTGAAGAGCCCGCCCTCGCAGTCGCGCAGGGACGCCTCGCGGCCCACCCATGAGTCGTGGGGCGCGGCGGCGACCGTGCCGCCCGCCGCGAGGGCCGCCTCCACCGCCTTCTCGACGTCGTCGACGCAGAAGTACACGTGCCAGCGCGGCCGGATCTGCGGGTCGGGCGCGGCCTCGATCCCGCCGCCGCGCAGACAGGCCACCGTGTGGCCCTGGCCGCGGACCATCACCGCGTCGTCCTCGTAGCGGACCTCGCAGCGGTCCGGGCGCCCGGTGGCCCACTCGAAGACCTCGCCGTAGAAGATCGCCGAGGCGAAGGCGTCGCGGGTGCGCAGCTCCAGCCAGGCGGGGGCGCCCCTGTGCCCGATGCTCCACTCGCGCAGGGTCTCGCCCTCCCAGAAGCCGAAGACGGCCCCGGCCGGGTCGGCGGCCAGCGCGGCCCGCCCGTGGCCGACCGAGAGGGGACCGACGGCGACGGTCGCGCCGCGCTCCCGGATCCGGGCGGCCACCGTGTCGGCGTCCTCGACGGCGAAGTAGGACGTCCAGGAGACGGCGACGCCCATGGAGCGGGCGACGTTGCCGATGCCGGCGACCGGCTTGCCGTCCATCAGGGCGACGGAGAAGTCCTCGCCCAGGGTGCCGGGGCGGAAGGACCACCCCATGACCGCGCCGTAGAACTCCTGCGCGGCGGGCAGATCGCCGGTCAGCAGACTCACCCAGCACGGCGCGCCCGGCAGGCCACGGTCGGTGGTGGCCGTCATGGCCGATCGCCTCGTTTCTGTTCCGGTTGCGGCACTCGGGGGTGGCCGCGCACTCGGGGCGCGGCCACCCTCAGTCAGGGTTCCACTCACGACCCTTGTCCGCATTCCGGCGCGCGCACACCTTCCGCTTCAGTACTGGGTGCGCAGGTGGTCCCAGAAGCCGTCCCGCAGCGCGCGGCGCAGATCCGCGTGCCCGCGCAGCGAGAGACCGAGCAGGGCCTCGGCCTCGACCAGCAGTTCCTGGTCCACTCCGCCGGGCAGGTAGGGGTGGCCGGGCAGCAGCTCGGCGAGGGAGTCGCGGCCGCGGGAGCCCAGCCACTGCGCGGCGACCTGGGCGCCGACGAAGCGGACGTCGTCGCGGCCCGGCGCGGGGCCCGGGTGGGCGGGGGCCTCGCCGTAGGGCTCGTAGGCGGCGCGCCGGGTGACGTACGGCTTGCAGAACTCCAGGTCGAAGGTGCGCTGGCTGTCGACTTCCCACAGCAGGGGCTCGGCCTGGTTGCGCCCGCCGCCGGCCTCGATGCCCCAGAGGTGGACGCGGGCGCCGTAACCCTGGGCCGCTTCGACGGCCGAGACGAGGTCCTCGTCGCCGCCGATGAGCGCCGCGTCGCTGATGGCGCGGTGGCGGGCGAGGGATTCGAGGTCGGTGCGGATGAGGGAGTCGACGCCCTTCTGCTGGTTGTTGGCGTTGAGGTTGCCGAGGCGGACCTTGACGTCGGGGAGTTCGGCGATGCTCTGCTGCTCGGCGGTGTGGATCCGGCGGCGGGCGCCGTCGTACCAGTAGACGCGGAGGAGCCGGCTGTCGGGGAAGATCGTGCGGGCCTTGTCGATGAAGGCTTCGATCAGCCCTTCGGCGTCGAGCTCGAAGGTCCGGCGGTCCTCGGTGCCGGTGACCAGGCGGCCGGCCGCGGCGTAGACGTAGCCGGCGTCGACGAAGATCGCGTGGGTCGAGGGGGTGGTGGCGACCTCGGCCAGGACGCGGGTGAGCAGTTCGTTGGTGCGCTCGACGCCGGCGGCGAGGGCGGCGAGGTCCGGGAGCTGTGGGGGCTGTGCGGCAGTCATGGGCGGGATCCCAGGGGTCCGGTCGGTCACGCAGTACGCATGCGGCGGCGCACTGAACGTCGATAATTAGTCATGTTAAAAATTTCCTTAGCGTAGGGAATGTTTGTCGGGGTCTCCTCGTTGGACACATATGGGAACACGCCGCACCGTCGCGGCGTGTTCGCCCACTCATGGAGTTCTCCTCAGGAGGATCAGACGAAGGGAGAAGCCTTGCGCTTCGAGATCATGCGACTGGACGACATCGACGGCGCCGCCGTCGACAGCACCGTCGTGGACGCCGCCTCCGTCAACCGGATCGTGCAGCAGGCCGCCTCGATAGGCCAGCGCATCTATATCCGCCCGGCCGACACCACGGCCCGGTAGCGCGCAAGATTTCCCCCACGAGAACACCCCCGTACGGGACCGTACGGGGGTGTCGCGCGTCGGCGGCGGAGCCGCGCCGGGGGGCCGTGGGGTCAGTGACCGTCGATGACCTGGGTGATGCCGTTGATGATCTGCTGCACGGCCAGGGCGGAGAGCATCATGCCCGCGAGCCGCGTCACCAGCACCACACCGCCGTCCTTGATGACCCGGATGATCAGCAGCGAATAGCGCATCACCAGCCACAGCACGATGTGCATGGCGGCGATCGCGCACCACACCGACACCTGCGCGGCGGCCGAGTCGGCGTGCTGCACCGCGAGGATCACCGAGACGATGGCACCGGGTCCGGCCAGCAGCGGCATGCCCAGCGGCACGAGCGCGACGTTGACGTCCTTGGTCTGCTTCGGCTCCTCCGACTTGCCGGTCAGCAGGTCCAGCGCGATGAGCAGCAGGAGCAGCCCGCCCGCGATCATCAGCGCGGGGGTGGTGATGTGCAGGTAATCCAGGATCTGCTGGCCGCAGATGCCGAAGACGGCGATGACGCCGAAGGCGACGGTGGCCGCCTGCCAGGCCATTTTCCGCTGGATCTTGGCCGGGCGGCCGGAGGTGAGGGCGAGGAAGATCGGCGTGATGCCCGGGGGGTCCATGATCACGAAGAGCGTGAGGAAGAGCGAGCCGAAGACAGCGATGTCGAACACAGTGAGGGCCTTGCGAGAGTGGTGCGAGCAGGAGCGGAGCGCCCGCCGGGCCGGTGCGGACGCACGGGCCTGCGGGCAGGAGTGCCCGGGCCCCGGCCCGCGCCGGTACGGCACGGGACACGGGCACGGGCCCGGGTGGGGTGAGGGTCAGCCGCCGGCGCCGGGGACGGGGAACGCGCCCGTGGCCCGGCGCGTGATCTCGCCGTAGATTTCCGGGTCGGTCGTGAACTCGCCGAGGCCGCAGGTCTTCCGGCTGCCGTGGTAGTCGCTGGAGCCGGTGGTGAGGAGGGAGAGGTCGGCGGCGAGGCCGCGCAGCCGGGCGCGGGTGGCCTCGTCGTGGTCCATGTGGTCCACCTCGACGCCGTCCAGACCGGCCGAGGCCAGCTCGGCTATCCCGGCCTCGGAGACGCAGTTGCCACGCTTGAAGGCGAGCGGGTGCGCGAGGACGGTGACCCCGCCCGCCGCCTTGACCAGGCGGATCGCGTCGAAGGGGTCGAGTTCGTGCTTCTCGACGTAGGCCCGGCCGTCGCCCGCGAGCCAGTCGGGGGTGAAGGCGTCGGAGACGGTGTCGATCACGCCGAGCTCGACCATGGCGCTGGCCACGTGCGGCCGGCCCACGGCGCCCCCGGCGGCGAGCTGCGCCACCCGCTCCCAGGTGACCGGCACGCCGAGCTCGTTGAGCTTGGCGACCATGGCACGGGCGCGGGGCACGCGGTCGTCGCGGACGAGCTCCCGCTCGCGGGCGAGCTCCGGCTCCAGCGGGTCGAAGAGGTAGGCCAGCATGTGCACGCTGAAGCCGTCCGGCCCGGCGAACCGGCAGGAGAGCTCGGCACCCGTGACGAGGGTGAGGTCCCGGTCGAGGCGCGCCAGCTCCGCGACGGCCTCGGCGTGGCCGCCGACACCGTCGTGGTCGGTCAGCGCGACGACGTCCAGCCCGGCGGCGGCCGCGTTGCGGACCAGCTCGGCGGGGGTGTCCGTGCCGTCCGAAGCCGTGGAGTGGGTGTGCAGGTCGATGCGCACGACACGGCCTCCTCGGCGGGACGGGTACGGACAGGACCGGTTCAGGATAACCGTCGTTCGAACACCGGCCGCCCGCCCCGGCGGGCCGTCACCGCGGGCCGGACCCCGGGGGCAGCAGCCGCGGGGTCAGCGCGCCGCACGGCAGCAGGTCCACCTCGGCGCCCGCGTCGCGCAGGTCGGTGAGGACGAGCTCGTCGTAGATCAGCAGGCCCGACCGCTCCGGCCAGACGATCGCCCACAGCCACAGGCCGCGGGCCTCGCCCGCGAAGACGGCCCGGTCGTCGGGCGCGCCCGCCAGGTGCCACAGGGGGGTGGGGCGGCCGGCCGCGTGGACCTTCGCCTCCGGGGGGCGGTTCGCGGAGATGTAGGGGCCGGGATCCGGGCCGGCCATGCCCGCGTAGCGCGCGCCGAGGCCGACGCCGAGCTCCTCCGCCACCAGCAGCAGCTCACCGGGGCCGCCGAGCGGTGCGGGGCCGGAGCAGGCGACGGCCGTGGCGCGCCCGCCGCTGCGGTCGTCGCCGGCGCTCACGACACCGGTGAACAGCCAGCCGACGGGCAGCGGCCAGGGCATCCACACCGGGACCCGGGCGCGGCCCACGACGACCGACAGCGCCTCGACGCTCGGCGGGACGACCGGCTGCAGGGGGTGCACGGTGCCGTGCGCGGAGCACTGCCAGGAGTCGGCGAAGAGACCGGGCGCGCGCACCCGGCCACCGCACTTCGGGCAACTGGGTTCGCCCCTCATAAGGCTTAACGGTCCTCCTGGGCCGCCGCCGCGTCAAGGACGATCACCCGTCCGGGGCGCCGCCGCCCCGCCGCGTCACCCCAGGGACACCCCGGAGCGCAGCGGGTCCCGCAGGTCGGTGCCGTGCCGCAGCCAGCGCTCCTCCAGCGCGGCGGCGCCCTGGACGCGCTTCCACGCCGCTTCGTTCGCCGTCATCGGCAGCAGGGGGAGGAAGCGGACGGGGTCCATCGGCTCGTCCAGTGCGAGGTCCTCGACCAGGCCGCCGGACTCCGCGACGAGGACGGAGGTGAAGGGCGCCCCCGGCCACAGCGGCTCGCCGGTGTCCAGCGACGCGCCCGGCGCCACGACGACCCCCTCCACCTGGGGGGACGCGGCGAGGACGGCCAGCGGCCGGAGCACCTTGTCGGTGTCGGCCCGGCCGGCGCGGACGGTGAGGACGAGCTCGGCGCGGGGGCCGCGCACGGGGTCGGCGAGGGCGGCCGTGGGGTCGGCCATCGGCTGGGCGGACATCCCCAGGGTGGCGTAGCGGACGACCGCGCCGCCGCCGTCCGGAGCAGTGAAACGGAGGACTTCGATCCGGTCGGTGCCGAGGAAGGTCACCGCGGCGCGCGCGTCCGGTTCGCCCAGGGCTGTCCGCAACCGGGCTTCGACCAGTGCGAGAACGTCTGACATGCAGCGAGCATAGAACGCGTATCGAACGGGCAAAGGAGGGTATTGACGGGTCAAGTGGCTGCTAGCCTTGACCTCTGGTCAGGGAGTTACGTTCGTCCCCCAGCGGGGACCGGCCGGAGGAGGTGGGGCTGCGGTGGATCCTAGTCGACCGTGCAGTACCGGTAGTTCTCCCGTCCCCCCGCTCCGGACGCGCCCCTTGTGATCTGAAGCCTTCCGTTACCGGCCCTTCCCGCCGGGACATCTTCCGGAAGTCCTTCCGCGCCCGCAGCTCTTGACGGAAGAGCGCCTTCGTCTCGCTTTGTTCCGTGTTCTCTGCGATGTTCTTGCGCACAGCCGTCAGTCCCCCGCACCGCGCGAAGCGCCGCCCGATTTGCGGACGTGTCCCTGGTAAAGCGGCACCACGTCCCCGTTCCGGGCAGCGTTGCGCCACGCCTGCGTGACTGGCGGCCGGCCCGTGAAGGAGCCTGCCATGTCGATGATCCGTGACCTGCGCGCCGCCGTCCGCCCCACCCTCCGCCGGGGTGCCGCCCCGTACGAGTACGACACCACTCGTGACCCCTCCACCAGCAGCGCCGTCGTGGACTGCGCCGTCTACCGCGACGGCAAGCGCGCGAGCGACCACGTCTCCCCCGCCGAGGCCATGCGGCGCGTGCGGACCGAGGGCGGCTTCGCGTGGATCGGGCTGCACGAGCCGACGGAGCGTGAGTTCTCCGGCATCGCCAAGGAGTTCGGGCTGCACCCGCTCGCCGTGGAGGACGCCGTCCACGCCCACCAGCGGCCCAAGCTGGAGCGCTACGACGACACCCTGTTCACCGTCTTCAAGACCATCCACTACGTCGAGCACGCCGAACTGACCGCGACCAGCGAGGTGGTGGAGACCGGCGAGGTGATGTGCTTCACCGGCCGGGACTTCATCATCACCGTGCGGCACGGCGGCCAGGGCTCGCTGCGGGCGCTCCGCCACCGCCTGCAGGACGACCCGGAGCTGCTCGCCAAGGGCCCCTCGGCGGTGCTGCACGCGATCGCCGACCAGGTGGTCGACGGCTACATCGCCGTTGCCGACGCCGTGCAGGACGACATCGACGAGGTCGAGATCGACGTCTTCTCGGCGCCCAGCAAGGGCTCTTCGCGCGGTGGTGACGCGGGCCGCATCTACCAGCTCAAGCGCGAGGTGCTGGAGTTCAAGCGGGCGGTCACCCCGCTGATGCGGCCGATGCAGCAGCTCAGCGAGCGGCCCATGCGGCTGGTCGACCCGGACATCCAGAAGTACTTCCGCGACGTCGCCGACCACCTCGCGCGCGTCCACGAGCAGGTGGTCTCCTTCGACGACCTGCTCAACTCCATCCTTCAGGCCAATCTCGCCCAGGCGTCCGTCGCGCAGAACGAGGACATGCGCAAGATCACCTCATGGGCGGCGATCTTCGCCGTGCCGACGATGATCGCGGGCATCTACGGCATGAACTTCGACGTCATGCCGGAGCTCCGCTGGAAGTACGGCTACCCGGCGGTCCTGGCCGTCACGGTCACGATCTGCTTCGCCATCCACCGCGGATTCAAGCGGAACGGCTGGCTCTGACGCGCCGCGGCCGGTTCCCCGGCCGGTCCGCCATGATGACGAGCGCCAGCCCGGCCAGGATGACCGCCAGCGCCGGATAGGCGGCGACCGGCGGCAGCTGGCCCAGCCACAGGGCGGCGATCAGGGCCGCGCCGGGCGACTCCAGCAGGATGGCCGTCGAGGTGACGGACGGGCCGAGGCTCTTGACCACCCGGTTGATGAGCGAGTGGCCGAGGAGCTGCGCGGTGACCGTCAGCACGGCCAGCGCGAGCCACGTCCGTCCGCTGTAGCCGCCGAGCGCGGCACCGCTGACCAGGCAGGTGACGAGCAGCAGCACCGCGGTCGTGAAGTAGCAGACGTAGGTGTACGCGACCGTGCCCACCGTCCGGCGCACCTCCGCGCCCAGCAGGACGTACCCCGCGGCCGCCATGCCGGCCCCGAGGGCGAGGGCGTCGCCCGCGAGCGCGCGCGGGGAGACGGCGAGGTCGACGCCCGTCAGGATCACCACGCCGAGGACGGCGAGCGCGGTGCCCGCCCACACGAGCGCGGGCGGGCGGTGGCCCCGCAGGCGCAGCAGGAGCGTCGTCCAGATCGGCGTGGTCGTCACCAGCGCCGTCGAGGAAGCGACCGAGGTCATGTGCAGGCTCGGCAGCCACATCGCGAAGTGCACGGCCAGCAGCGCGCCCGCGGCGACGGCCAGCAGGAGCGGCCGGCGGCCCAGGCCGCGCAGCTCACCGCGGTGCCGCAGCAGGGCGAACGGCGTGAGCGCGCCGACGGCCATGGCGTTGCGCCAGAAGGCTATGGCCAGGGCCGGGGCGGCTATGGAGGCGGTGAGCGGGGCGGAGAGGGACACCCCGGCGATGGCGACGGCCAGGAGGGCAACGTCCGTACGGACGCTCGCGGACGCCCCCGCGGTGGGGAGGGCGGCGGCCTCACTTCGGGTACGGGTGGTGGTCACCGCCCCAGCGTAGGCCTGCCGGCGGTCGGGTCCTGCACCACCGCTGCGCGGCGGTGTCCTCAAGCGCCGGACGGGCTGGTAGTGGCTGAGCTCAGCCACTACCA
>NZ_JBEYZW010000105.1:0-23104 GCF_040646215.1 Streptomyces sp. NPDC046215
GGGCCTGTTGTCGGGGCGTAAAGCGAAGCAGCCCCGACAACAGGCCCGCGGAGGCCCACCCCCGCACATTGACAGCCCCGCGCAGCGGACCGGCCCCCCGCAGGGGCAACGGCGCCGCACCCGGCAACGTCGCGGCTACCGCGCCAGCGGCCCCGGCAAACAACGACCAGCCCCCAACAACCCCTATCGCCCAGCGGAAACCGTCAATCCCAGCAGATCCCGCCCCGGCCCGGCCGGCCGCCGGCCAACCGGCCATACCGCACGCAGCGACCGCCCGAGCGCAAGGCCCGACACCGGGATTTCCACCAGCCGGCGCGCCGCGAACTCCTCGCGGACCGCGAGCTCGCTGACCACCGACGCCCCCGCCCCACCCCGCACCGCCGCCCGCAGGGCCGTCGTAGAGCTCAGTTCGAGCAGGGGGTCGGCCAGGCCGCCGTGCGCGGCGAGCGCCGCGTCCAGGACCTGACGCGTGCCCGACCCCCGTTCCCGCAGGATCAAGGGGGTGGCGGCGAGCTCCTCCGCGTCCAGCGGGCCCCCACGGGCCCACCCGTGGGACGGGGCCGTGACGACGACGAGCCGGTCGTGGCCGATCACCGTGCCGTCCAGGCCGGCCGGCTGGCCGGGGCCCTCGACGAAGCCGAGGTCCGCGTCGCCGGCGCGCACGCGTTCCGCCACGGCCTCGGAGTTCCCCGTGGTCAGGGAGACGGCCGTGTCCGGTCGCAGCGCGCGCAGGGCGACGAGCCAGCCGGGCAGCAAGTATTCGGCGATGGTCATGCTGGCGGCCACGCGCAGCCGGGTGTCCCGGCGGGTGCGCAGGGCCTGCGCCCCGGCGTCGAACGCTTCGGCGGCCTCGACGATCCGCCGCGCCCAGTCGGTGACGAGCACCCCGGCGTCGGTCAGCCGTGACCCGCGGGGCGAGCGTTCGACGAGGGCGACGCCCAGCGTGCGCTCCATGTTCCGGATGCGGCTGCTGGCGGCGGGCTGGGTGATGCCGGTCTCCCGGGCCGCGCGGCCGAGGCTGCCCAGCCGGGCCACGGCGAGGAGGAGTTCCAGGGCGCCGAGGTCCGGAACCCGGTGGGCCAGCGGTCCACGTTCCGCATCACTCATCAATCCAGCTTATGTCCTCATAGGTCCGTGCCCCCTGCCGCCCGGCCGCCCCGGCGTTCACCGTAGAGGCATGAGCACGCCCGTCACCTCCCGTCCCGTCCCCCTCGCCGCCCCCCGCCCAGGGGTCCGGCACCTCGGCCCCAACTGGTACGCCACCGTCATGGGCACCGCCGTCGTCGCGACGGCCGGGGCCGCGCTGCCGGAGTGGGCGCGGGGGCCGCGCGAGGCGTACGAGGCGGTGTGGGCGCTGGCCGTCCTGATGCTCCTCGCCCTCCTCGCCGCGCGGGCCGCGCACTGGATCCGCCACCGCGACCAGGCCCGGCGCCACCTCGGCGACCCGGCCGTCGCCCCCTTCTACGGCTGTGCGGCCATGGCCCCGCTCGCCGTCGCCGGTGCCACGCTGTCCGTGGGCCCGGGCGTCATCGGCACGGGCGCCGCGGTGGTGGCCGGGGCGGTGCTGTGGGTGGCCGGGACGGTGCTCGGGCTGGCCGCGGCGGCGGGCGTTCCCCATCTGATGGTGACGCGGCACCAGGTCGACCCGGGCAGCGCCTCCCCCGCGTGGCTGCTGCCGGTGGTCGCGCCTATGGTGTCCGCGGCGGTGGGCCCGGCCCTGGTGGCGCACCTGCCGGCCGGGCAGTGGCGGGAGGCGATGGTGCTGGGCTGTTACGCGCTGTTCGGGATGAGCCTGCTGGCGACCCTGGTCATCCTGCCGGGGGTCTTCTCCCGGCTCGTCCACCACGGGCCGCCGCCCCTCGCGGCGACACCGCTGCTGTTCCTGGTGCTGGGCCCGCTGGGGCAGTCCACGACGGCCGTGAACAACCTCGCCGACGTGGCGCCGGGCGCGGTGGCCGCTCCGTACGCCGGGGCCACGGTGGCGTTCGGGGTGTTGTACGGGGTGCCGGTGCTCGGGTTCGCGCTGTTGTGGCTGGTGCTGGCGGGGGCCATGGTGGTGCGGGCCTTCCGGCGGGGCATGGGCTTCACGATGACCTGGTGGGCCTTCACCTTCCCCGTCGGCACGTGCGTCACCGGCGCCGCGGGGCTCGCCCACCACACCGGGCTGCGGGCCCTCGCCTGGCTCGCGGTGGGCCTGTACGTCCTGCTCGTGGCGGCCTGGGCGGTCGCGGGGGTCCGTACGCTGCGCGGTCTGCTCAGCGGACGGCTGCTCGCAGCGCCGCGGCCAGCACAGCCGGTGCTTCCGTCAGCGAGGGTCCGTACCACGTGAGGTGGCGGCCGCTGAGCAGTGCGCACGGCAGCCCGGGGAACGCCTCCGGGCCGTCGTCGGCGGTGAAGCGGTACGGCTCGTCGGGCAGGACGACCAGCTCCGCTCCACAGGCGTTCAGCTCGCCGACCGGGATGCGCGGGTAGCGCTCGGGGTGCCCGGCGTGGACGCCCACGACGCCGAGCCGGGCGAGGACGTCGCCCGCGAAGGTGTCCCGGCCGAGCACCATCCACGGCCTGCGCCAGATCGGTACGACGGCCCGGAGCCCTGGCACGGCGGGCGACACGTCCCGCCAGGCGTCCTCGGCATCGGCCAGCCAGCCGGGCCGGGCGAGCCCGCAGGCGTGCAGAGCGCGGGCCAGCTCGGTGAAGCCCTGGTCGAGGGTGCGGACCTGGGTGACCAGGACGTTCAGCCCGGCGGCCCGCAGGGCGGCCAGGTCGGCGGCGCGGTTCTCCTCCTCGTTGGCGAGGACGAGGCCGGGCGCGAGGGCCGCGACGCGGCCGGGGTCGGGGTTCTTCGTCCCGCCGACACGGGCGACGTCGAGACCGCCGGGGTGGCTGCACCAGTCGGTGGCGCCGACGAGGAGCTCCGGCGCGGTGGCGGCCACGGCTTCGGTGAGCGAGGGGACGAGGGAGACCACGCGCCGTACGGGGAGGGCCATGGGCGCACCGTACCGGGAGCACGCCGGGCCCCGTCCACCGTCGCGGGGACGGCGGTCGGGGCCCGGCGGGCGGCCCGTGGTGTCAGGAGCGGACGGGCGCGAGCTTGTCGGCCATCTCCGGGTGGGCGTCCAGCCAGCGGCGGGCGGACTCCTTCTCCTTGCCCTTGCCGCCGTTCTGGATCTCCTTCTCCAGGCCGGCGAGGTCGCGCTCCGACATCTTGAAGTCCTTCAGCCAGCCCGCGATCTTCGGGAATTCCTTGGCGAAGTCCTTCTTGCCGACGCTGTGCAGCTGCTCGCCCTTGCCCCAGGCGCCCTTGGGGTCCTTGAGCTTCTTCAGGTCGTGCGCCGCGTAGGCCCAGTGCGGGGACCACAGCGTGGTGACGATCGGTTCCTTCTTCTTGATGGCCCGGTCGAGCTCGGCGAGCATCAGCGGGGTGGAGGACGAGACGACCTTGTACTCGCCGTCCAGCCCGTACTCCTTGAGCACCTTGTCGTTGAGGGTGCCCATCATCCCGGCGCTGGACTCGATGCCGATGATCTTTCCGCCGAACTGCGCGCCCTTGCCCTTGAGGTCGGCGAGCGAGTCGATGCCCTTGACGTAGGACGGCACCGACAGCTCCAGGGAGGTGGGGCCGTACCAGGAGCCGAGGTCGGTGAGCTGGTCGCCGTAGCGGTCCATGTACTGCTTGTGCGTGGTGGGCAGCCAGGAGTCGAACTGCACGTCCATCTGGCCCTGGGCGAGCGCCGTGTACAGCGGCCCGGGGTCGAGCTGCTTGACGTCCGGCTTGTAGCCCCGGTCCTCCAGCAGGTTCTGCCACAGGTAGGTCGTGGCCACGGCCTCGTCCCAGGGGAAGTAGCCGAGCTTGACGCGCTGGCCCTGGCCCACGTTGGCGCCCGCGGCCAGGCTCTGCTTGCCGTCGTCGCTCATGAGGTTCATCCCGCCCGCGACGAGCGCGAGGACCACGACGCCGACGGCCGCGACCGCGGTGCCGGGGCGGTAGCGCAGGACCGCGGCGGAGGCGGAGGCGCGCGCGGTCGCCGCGGCCTTGGCCAGGGAGCGGCGGCCGAGCGGGGAGACCCGCTCGTTGAGGGCGCCGGTCATCCGGTCCAGGTAGATCGCGAGGATGACGACGGCCAGACCGCTCTCGACACCGCTGCCGATGTCGACCTGGGTGACGGCCGCGTACACGGCCTCGCCGAGGCCGCCGGCGCCGGCCATGCCCGCGATGACGACCATGGACAGGGCCAGCATGATGACCTGGTTGACGCCCGCCATGATCGTGGGCAGGGCGAGCGGCAGCTGCACCCGGGTGAGGGTGTCGCGCGGGGTGGTGCCGAAGGCGCGGGCGGCCTCGACGAGCTCGCCGTCGACCTGGCGGATGCCGAGCTCGGTCATCCGCACGCCCGGGGGCATGGAGAAGATGACGGTGGCGAACAGGCCGGGTATGGGCCCGATGGAGAAGAACATGACGCCGGGGATCAGGTAGACGAAGGCGGGCATCGTCTGCATGACGTCCAGGACGGGCCGCAGCGCACCGCTGACGGCGGAGCTGCGCGCCGCCCATATGCCCAGCGGCACGGCCATCAGCAAGGTGATCAGGCTCGCGACGAGCACGAGCGACAGCGTCGACATCGCCTCGTCCCACAGGCCGAAGGAGTCGACGAGCGCGAGGCCCGCGAAGGTGAGCACGGCGGGCACCAGTCCGCGCAGCCACCAGGCGACGACGGCGAGGATGCCGCCCATCAGGAGCGCGTCGGGGGCGCTGAAGACGGCGTTCACGCCGTCGTACATGCCGGTCAGGACGGTGCTGATGGCGTCGAAGAGCCAGTTCAGGTGGGTCTGGAGCCAGGTCACGGCCGACTCCACGGCGTTGCCGAAGTGGATCCTAGGCACCGGCGCTCACTCCAGCCTTCGTGTCGTCCGCCGGAAGTGCGGCGGATATCTCGGGCTGGTCGCCGAGCGCGGCCAGCATCCGGTCGCGGGTGACGACGCCGGCCAGGGCGCCGTCGGCGCCGGTGACGGCTATGGGCGCACCGCTGCGGGCGAAGGGGGCGAACAGCTCGAAGACGGGCGTCGCGGCCGTGACGGTGACGGGCGCGGCGGCCAGCACCTCCCGCGCGCTGCTGCCGGGCTCCGGCGCGTCCATGATCGATCCGGCGGTGAGGACCCGCGAGCGGTCGACGTCCTGGATGAAGGAGGCGACGTAGTCGTTGGCCGGCCGGACGAGGATGTCCTCGGCGGTGCCGTTCTGAACGATCCGGCCGTCGCGCATGACGGCGATCCGGTCGCCCAGGCGCATGGCCTCGTTGAGGTCGTGGGTGATGAAGACGATGGTCTTCTTCAGCCGCGTCTGCAGGTCCAGCAGCTGATCCTGCATGTCACGGCGGATCAGCGGGTCCAGGGCGCTGAAGGACTCGTCCATCAGCAGCAGGTCGGCGTCGGTGGCCAGGGCGCGGGCCAGGCCGACGCGCTGCTGCATGCCGCCGGACAGCTCGTCGGGCCAGGAGTTCTCCCAGCCGCCGAGCCCGGCGAGTTCCAGGGCCTCGGCGGCGCGCCGGTCACGCTCCTCGCGCGGCACGCCCTGCACCTCCAGCCCGTAGGCGGCGTTCTGCAGGACGCTGCGGTGCGGGAAGAGGGCGAAGTGCTGGAACACCATGCTGATGTTCCGCGAGCGCACGGTGCGCAGCTCGCGCGGCGTCAGGGCGGTGAGGTCTCGCCCGTCGTAGAGGACGCGTCCGGCGGTCGGGTCCGACAGCCCGTTGAGCATGCGCAGCAGCGTGGACTTGCCGGATCCGGAGAGACCCATCACCACGAAGATCTGGCCTGCCTCGACCTCGAACGAGGCATCGATGACGGCCGCGGTGGTGCCGTCGGCGCGCAGCTCGTCGCGGGTGGCACCGCTTTCGAGTCGCGCTACCGCGGCTTCGGGTCGTTTGCCGAACACTTTGTACAAGTGCTCAGCCTGGAGCCTGGACACATACACCTCTCGGGTCGAACTCAGCAACGCCCCGGCTTCCCCCTCGCGGGCCGGGGCGTGGAGCGGCGCGGTATCGGTCCGCGTGCCCGTGGCGCATGGGGTCCATGGCGGCGGGGTCCGCTCCGATGCCGCGCCTGCCCATGTTCAAACCGGGCAAACGGAACAGTGATCCAGTTCACACGCCGGGCGGGTGGGCCGGGTGGTGTGTCAGAGGGATGCGGCATGATCGGACCCGTGACGCGACGCCTGATGCTCCTCGACACCGCTTCCCTGTACTTCCGCGCCTATTTCGGGGTGCCGGACACCGTCCGGGCCCCCGACGGCACCCCGGTGAACGCGGTGCGCGGCCTGCTCGACTTCATCGCCCGCCTGGTCCAGGACCACCACCCCGACGACCTGGTGGCCTGCATGGACTTCGACTGGCGGCCGGAGTGGCGGGTCGAGCTGATCCCCACCTACAAGGCGCACCGGGTGGCCGAGGAGGTCGAGGGCGGTCCGGACGAGGAGGAGACCCCCGACACCCTCTCCCCGCAGGTGCCGGTGATCGAGGACGTGCTCGACGCACTCGGCATCGCCCGCGTCGGCGCCGCGGGCTACGAGGCCGACGACGTGATCGGCACGCTCACCGCCCGGGCCACGGGCCCGGTGGACATCGTCACCGGCGACCGCGATCTGTACCAGCTCGTCGACGACCGGCTCGGTCGGCGCGTGCTGTACCCGCTCAAGGGCGTGGGCACCCTCCAGGTCGTCGACGAGGCGCTGCTGCGGGAGAAGTACGGGGTCGACGGCGCGGGCTACGCCGATCTCGCCCTGCTGCGCGGCGACCCCAGCGACGGGCTGCCGGGCGTGCCGGGCGTGGGCGAGAAGACGGCGGCCAAGCTGCTGGCGGCCTACGGCGACCTGGCGGGGATCGTGGCGGCCGCCGCGGATCCGGCGTCGAAGCTGACGCCCGCGCAGCGCAAGCGGCTGGTGGAGGCCGGCCCCTACCTGGCGGTCGCGCCGAAGGTGGTGCGCGTCGCCTCCGACGTGGCGCTGCCGCCCTTCGACGCCGCGCTGCCGTCCGAGCCGCGCGACCCCATGGCCCTGGAGGAGCTGGCGCGGCAGTGGGGTCTGGGCGGGTCCTTGCAGCGGCTCCTCACCGTCCTCGCCGGGTGAACTGTTAAGTTAGGTCTGCCTTACTTACGCTCGATCACGATGCCTTCACCAGCTCGTCAGGGGAGACCGCCATGGCAGACCGTCCGGTCCGGAAGAAGCCGCAGCTCAACCGTGCGCTCGTGCAGCGGACGGAGCGGCTGACGCCGCACATGGTGCGCGTGGTCCTGGGCGGCGAGGGCCTCGCCGACTTCGGGGCGGGCGAGCACACCGACCATTACGTCAAGCTGCTCTTCCCCGTGCCGGGCGTCGCCTACCCGGAGCCGTTCGACATGGAGGTCATCCGCCGGGACCTGCCGCGCGAGCAGTGGCCCAGCACCCGGACGTACACGGTGCGCTCCTTCGACCGCGCGGCGCGGGAGCTGGCCATCGACTTCGTCGTCCACGGCGACGAGGGCCTGGCCGGCCCGTGGGCCGCCGGCGTCGAGCCGGGCGCGGAGGTCTTCTTCCTGGGCCCCGGCGGCGGCTACGCCCCCGACCCGGCCGCCGACTGGCACCTCCTGGCCGGTGACGAGAGCGCCCTGCCCGCCATCGCCGCGTCGTTGGAGCGGATGCCGGCGGGCGCCCGCGTCCACGCCTTCGTCGAGGTCGCCGACGCCGCCGAGGAGCAGCGCCTTCAGCTGCCCGAGGGCATCGAGGTCACCTGGCTGCACCGCTCCGGGGCGCCGGTGGGCGAGGCCCTGGTGAAGGCCGTGTGCGCGCTCGACTTCCCGGCGGGCGACGTGCAGGCGTTCGTCCACGGCGAGGCGGGTTTCGTGAAGGAGCTGCGCCGCCACCTGCGGGTGGAGCGCGAGGTGCCGCGCGAGCGGCTCTCGGTCTCCGGCTACTGGCGCCGCGGCCACGACGAGGACGGCTGGCAGGCGTCGAAGCGCGAGTGGAACCAGCAGGTGGAATCAGAGCAGGAAGCCGGGCGGGGCGGCGCCTCGGCGGCCTGACCTGCGGCTCCCGGTGGGGGCGTGGATATCCTCGCCCCCATGAACCGTGCGCGCACAGCCCTGACGAGCGTGGCCGCGGCCCTGCTCGTCCTCGCCGCCCCCGGCGACGCCTTCGCCGATCCGACGTGGTCGGTGACCGGTGGCGCGCCGACCCAGCGCGGCCGCGAGGCCACGTTCACCGTGACGATCGACGCGGGCACGCTCGACGACAACAACGGCTACGTCACCCTGGAGTCGCCCGCGTTCGCCAAGAAGGTCAAGATCAAGGCGAAGCGGTTCCGGGAGGGCAAGAACGGGGTCCTCTACGCCCGGGGCGCGGGCATGGTGCTGTGCGACATCACGCCCGGCCGCTATCCGGTGGCGCTCAAGGAGCACGGGGAGGGCGAGGCCCTGGACACCGTGGACCTGACGGTCGTGCGGGAGATGGACCCCGGCAACCGTGACTTCTGCGCCGGTCCGCAGAGCTACGACGACGCCGTCGACAAGACCAGCGAGGACGCGCTGGAGGACGAGGACGACGAGGGTGACGAGGGTGACGAGGGCGAGGACGGCGGCGTCGGCACCGGCACTCTCGTCGCGGTGAGCGGCGGCTCCGCCCTCCTGGCCGCGGCCCTGGCCTGCGCCGGGACCTACGCGCTGCTGCGCCGACGCGGCCGCCCGGCCGCGCACCGGCCGGACGCCGACCCGACAGACACCGACGCGCGGGACACCGACCCGAAGGGCACCGACCCCAAGGGTGCCGGCCCGAAGGGCACCGACCAGCCGTCCTGACCGGGCCGCTCCCGCGAAGGCCCGCACTCCTGGCCCCCGGCCCTGGCGCGCGCACGGACCTGCGCGCTGCTGCGCCGACGCGGCCGTCCGGACGGGCCGGACCCGGGCCGAACGGACACCGACCAGCCGGACGCCGACCCGAAAGAGCAGTGACCGGTCCGCTCCCGCGAAGCCCCGCACTCCCGGCCCCGGCCCGCGCCGGGACCGCTCGGCCACCTACCGCCCGGCGCCGATACGCAGGACGCCGGACCGAGAACTCCCGCGAAGCCCCGCCAAGGGCCCCGGCCGCCGGCCGGGGCCCTTAGGGCGTGTCTTACGGTCAGCCCACGGAGGAGTACGCGACCACGCCGCGCAGCAGGCCGTCCACGGCCTTGCGCGCGTTGCGCGCGACCGGGCTGCCCTGCGGGGCCGCCTGGGCGATCTGGCCGAGGACGTCGATCAGCTGCTTGCACCAGCGCACGAAGTCACCGGCCGGCATCTCGATCTCCCGGAGCACCTCGTCCAGGCCGTGCCCGGACGCCCAGCGGAAGGCCGCCCACGCGAAGCCGAAGTCCGGCTCGCGCTGGCCGACGCCCTCCGTCTGGTTGATCTTGTGCTCTTCCTCCAGCGCGTCCAGCCGGCCCCAGATGCGGACCATCTCGGCCAGCGCCTCCTTGGCCGGGCCGGTGGGCAGCTTCGGCGGTGCCGCGTCGTCGGCGGCCCGGGCCTCGTAGACCAGGGCGGACGCGCAGGCCGCCAGCTCGGCGGGCTTGAGGGCGTCCCAGACGCCCTCGCGCAGGCACTCGGAGGCCAGCAGATCCAGCTCGCCGTAGAGCCGTGCCAGGCGCTTGCCGTCCTCGGTCACCTCGTCGGCCCGCAGGTAGCCCAGGCCCGTGAGGAGCGCGCAGATGCGGTCGAAGGTGCGGGCGATCGTGTTCGTGCGGCCCTCGATGCGGCGCTCCAGCTGGCGGGTGTCCCGCAGCAGCCGGTGGTAGCGCTCGGCCCAGCGGGCGTGGTCCTCGCGCTCGTCGCAGCCGTGGCACGGGTGCGCGCGCAGGGCCGTGCGCAGCCGGGCGATCTCGGTGTCGTCGGCGGCGGCCGAGCGGTCCTTGCGGTGCCGGCCCGGCTCGATGTGCCCGGCCTTCGTCCGCAGGGCGGACGCCAGGTCGCGCCGCGACTGCGGGGAGCGGGCGTTGAAGGACTTGGGGACGCGCATCCGCTCCAGCGGCTCGACCGGAACCGGGAAGTCGATCGCCGCGAGGCGCTTGACCTGCCGCTCCGCGGTCAGCACGAGCGGGCGCGGCCCGTCCTGGGGGTCCGGGCCGCGGTGGCGGTCCGTGCGGCCGGCGGGCAGCCCGGGGTCCAGCACCAGCGCCAGGCCCGCGAACTTGCCCGTCGGCACGTGGATCACGTCGCCGGGCTTGAGCTTCTCCAGCGCCGCCGCGGCGGCGGCCCGGCGCTGGGTGGCGCCCCGCTTGGCGAGCTCGGTCTCCCGGTCCTTCAGCTCCCGGCGCAGCCGCGCGTACTCCTCGAAGTCCCCGAGGTGGCAGGTGACGGACTCGCGGTAGCCCGCGAGCCCCTCCTCGTTCTTCTGCACCTGCCGGGAGATGCCGACGACGGACTTGTCCGCCTGGAACTGGGCGAAGGAGGTCTCCAGCAGCTCCCGCGAACGGTGCCGCCCGAACTGCGAGACGAGGTTGACCGCCATGTTGTACGAGGGCTTGAAGCTGGAGCGCAGCGGATATGTGCGCGTACCGGCCAGGCCCGCGAGGGCTTCGGGGTCCATGGCGCGCTGCCACAGCACCACCGCGTGCCCCTCGACGTCGATGCCGCGCCGCCCTGCGCGGCCCGTCAGCTGGGTGTACTCGCCGGGGGTGATGTCGGCGTGCTGCTCGCCGTTCCACTTGACGAGCTTCTCCAGCACGACCGAGCGGGCCGGCATGTTGATGCCCAGGGCGAGGGTCTCGGTGGCGAAGACCGCCTTGACCAGGCCCTGGACGAACAGCTCCTCGACGACCTCCTTGAAGGTCGGCAGCATGCCGGCGTGGTGCGCGGCGATGCCCCGCTCCAGGCCCTCCAGCCACTCGAAGTAGCCCAGGACGTGCAGGTCCTCGTCGGGGATGGAGGCCGTGCGCTCCTCGACGATCTCCCGGACCCTGGCCCGCGCGTCGGTGTCGTTGAGCCGCAGCCCGGCGTACATGCACTGCTGCACGGCGGCCTCGCAGCCGGCCCGGCTGAAGATGAAGGTGATGGCGGGCAGCAGGCCCTCGGCGTCGAGCCGCTCGATGACCTCGACCCGGCTGGGCGTCCAGATGCGGCTGCGCTGGCGGCGCTCGCGCTCGCGGTCCGCCTCGCGCAGCATCTTGCCGCGCCGGCGGTCGCGGCCGGCGGCGAAGGGGCGGCTGTTCTCCATCCGGGCCAGCCGCACCAGGTCGGGGTTGACCTCGCGGCGGCCCGCGCCCGGCGTGCCCTCGGGGCTGTCCTTCTCCTCGAAGAGGTCGTACATCCGCCGTCCGGCCAGGACGTGCTGCCACAGCGGCACGGGCCGGTGCTCGGAGACGATCACTTCGGTGTCGCCGCGCACGGTGTCCAGCCAGTCGCCGAACTCCTCGGCGTTGGAGACGGTGGCCGAGAGGGAGACCAGGGTCACCGACTCGGGGAGGTGGATGATGACCTCTTCCCAGACGGCGCCGCGGAAGCGGTCGGAGAGGTAGTGCACCTCGTCCATCACCACGTAGCCGAGGCCGACGAGTGCCTGGGAGCCCGCGTAGAGCATGTTGCGCAGGACTTCGGTGGTCATGACGAGCACCGGGGCGTCGGCGTTGACGCTGTTGTCACCGGTCAGCAGGCCGACCTTGTCGGCGCCGTAGCGCTTGACGAGGTCGCTGTACTTCTGGTTCGACAGCGCCTTGATGGGCGTGGTGTAGAAGCATTTGCGGCCCTGGGTGAGGGCCAGGTGGACGGCGAACTCGCCCACGATGGTCTTTCCCGAACCGGTCGGCGCCGCGACCAGCACGCCCTTCCCGGCTTCCAGAGCCTTGCAGGCTTCTATCTGGAAGGGGTCCAGTTCGAATTCGTACATCTCGCGGAAGGGGGCGAGCGCGGTGGCCTGCTCCGCGGCGCGGAGCCGCGAGAGGGCGTAGCGCTCAGCAGGGGACATGTCGTCGGTCATCTTGTGTACGAGCCTACCGGCCGCCTCTGACAGACACCCGATCTTTATGCAGCTCCCAGGATCCGCACGGCACCCGGCACGGTTTCGGCGGTCAGCGGCAGCGGGCCCAGCGGTTCACCGTCCGCGTACCCGGTGCCACCGTCCGTTCCCGCGGGCGTCTCCAGCCTCACGCGGGCCGCGCGGTGCACGGTGACCTTCGGGTGGTCGAGATGGGTGCCCCGGTACACCTTGGGGAAGACCCGCAGCAGCGTCGAGCGGCTGCACGGGCCGACGACGGTGATGTCGAACAGCCCGTCGTCCATGCGGGCACCGCCGCAGATGCGCATGCCCCCGCCGTAGGAGGTGCCGTTGCCGACGGCGACGAGCGTCGCCTCGACGCTCAGCGCGGGCCCGTCGTCGAGGGTGATCCGGTACGGGACCGGGCGGAGCGCCGCCAGCTCGGCGACCAGCGCCACGTCGTACCGCAGCCGTCCGGTGGGGAACCGCAGCCGGTTGCCCCGGTCGTTGACCCGGGAGTCGAAGCCGGAGGCGAGGACCGTCCCGAACCACGTCTCCCCCACCCGCCCCAGGTCCACGGGGCGGCCCCCGTCGCCCTTGAGGGCCTCGGCGGCGGCCCGCGCCGCGCCGGCGGGGTCGCGCACGGGCAGCCCGAGCGCGCGGGCGAAGTCGTTGCCGGTGCCGACCGCGACGACACCGAGCGGGGTGGGCGTCCCGGCGGTGGCCTGGAGGGCGAGGGAGACCACGCCGTCGCCACCGACGGCTATCAGCGCGCCCGTGCCGGCCGCCACCGCCGCCCGCGCCCGCCGCAGCGCGTCGGAAGCGTTCTCGCCCAGGACGGTACGGACGGAGAAGCCCGCGTCCCGGAGCACCCGGGCCGCCGGCTGCGCGGATCGCGCGCCGCGGCCGCGGCCTGCCGCGGGGTTGACGAACAGGGTGATGTCGCTGGTCACCCACGGACCTTACCGGGCGCTCGCACCTGAGGAGCCGGTGCGGGCCGGCTCTGAGACGGGCTCGGCGCGGTCCTGTGCGGTTCAGCCGCGCCCCTGTAGGAGCGCGGCTGAACCGCGCGACCGGCCACCGCGCACCCGCGGATGGCGTGCCCGGCTCCCGCGCGGAGCGCTCAGGTCACGTCGTCGTAGCCGCCGCGGCGGGCCGGCTGCCGGCCGCCGCCGACCTGCCGGTCGTCCAGCGCGGGCATCGGCTCGGAGTCGCCGAGGGGCTGCGGCGCCAGGTCCAGCGGTGCCGCCTCGTCGTCGTCCAGCAGGGCGTCGGGGTTGTTCCGGGCGCGGCGCTTGTCGTTGAGGAGCGAGAATCCGACCGCGCCGAAGTACAGCACGATGATCGGGACGGCGAGGACGCACATGCCGAAGGGGTCGGTGCTCGGGGTGGCGATCGCGCCGAAGACGAAGATGCCCATGATGACGCCGCGCCACCACTTGGCCATGGTCTTGCCGGTGACCATGCCGACCATGTTCATCATCACGAGGATCAGGGGCAGCTCGAAGGCCAGACCGAAGACGAGGATCATCCGGACGGTGAAGTCGAGGATGTCGCTGAGGCTGAGGGTGTTGGCCGCCGCCTCCGGGGTAATGCTCAACAGCACCCGCATGCTGGTGGGCATGATGACGTAGGCCAGGTAGGCGCCCGCGACGAAGAGGGGGGCCGCCGTCGCCACGAAGGCGACCGTGTACTTCTTCTCGTTCTTGTGCAGACCGGGCGCGAGGAACGCCCACAGCTGGTAGAGCCAGACCGGGGAGGAGACCGTGACGCCGGCGAGCAGGCACACCTTGACCACTGTCGTGAACGGCCCGGCCATGGAGTTGAACGTCAGGACCGCGCAGTTGCCGCCGTGGCTCCGGGCCAGGTCGCGGTCGGGGCACGTGGGCACGGGCTTGGCCAGGAACTCCATGATGTCCTGGTTGTAGATCGCGGCGATCAGGGCGACCACGACGATGGCCAGGACCGCCTTCGCCAGGCGGTTCCGCAGTTCCCGCAGGTGCTCCCCGAGCGGCATCCGCCCCTCGGGGTCCTTCTCCTTCTTGCGGGCGGACTTGAGCAACCCACGTCCCTATCTCGTGCGGCAGGCGGACGCCCGGGGCGGCCGGCCCGATCCCTCGGTCAGTACTGGATCCGGAGCGCGCTTCAGTGCTGCGCGGTGCGGTCGCTCGGCTCGTTCACCGGGCGGGCACCGGTGACATCACCGGGAGCGGCCTTGATCGTACGGGGCGTGGTGGAGGCCGGCGGGTCGGCCGGGGCCGCGGCGCTGTCCTGGCCTTCCGACTTCATCGCCTTGGCCTCGCTCTTGAGGATCCGGGCGGACTTGCCGAGGGAGCGCGCCATGTCCGGAAGCTTCTTCGCACCGAACAGCAGGACGATGACGACGAGGATAAGAATGATCTCGGGGGCGCCGAGCCTTCCGAACATATGCGTGTACCTTCTCACCGAAGCGGCATGGATGTGGGCGCTGCCCACTGATCGGACATTTGTCCACCAGTCGTACGGCAGCGATCGTAACGCGCAGGGGTAAACGGTGAGCAATCCCTGGGCGTACTCCCGGATGGGACCCTCCGCCTCGTCAACAGGGCCACCCGAAACAGCGTACCGCCAGGTACCGGGACGCAGGGGAGAGCTGTGCCCGACCTTGTCACACTCCAGCCGGTACCAGACCACTTCCCGACCGGTTCGCCACCGGACCTGGATTAATCCTGGCGCATGGTGTTCGAGGTCTGCTGGGCGAGCGGGGTCGCCGCCCGTTCGAGGTCCTCAGCGGCCCGGGTGATGCGCAGCGAGCTCTCGGACACCTGCCGCGCCAGCCGCCGCACCTCCACGAGGACCCGGGCGGCGAGCACCCCGAGGACGGCGATGCCACAGAAGGCGAGGACGACGGCGAGCATGGGCCAGAACATGGAGCGAGCCTATCGGGGCGGAAAAGAGCGGAAGAGATGGCCGAAATGTGCGCGTCCGGTGTGCGGGGCCTGCCCGCACCCGGGACGCGCGCCGGGAGTCAGAGGGAGGAGTGCAACCGCAGCGTGCTCACTCCGCCACCGGTCAGCAGCTCGATGATCCGCTCACCGGCCGGCTTGCGGACCGCGACACCGCAGTCCGGACACGTGAAGGAGTAGAACGTGGTGCGGTCGCTCCCCCCGATCGCCAGCCGCAACGCCGGCGCCGCCAGCTCGAAACGGCCCCGGCAGTCGGGACAGGCCGCCTTGAAGACCGCGGCCACCGCCGCTCGCGCGTCCACCGTCACATCCCCTCTTTCCCGTCTTCCCCGTCTCTCCGCCTCACTCGCCGTACGCCGCGAGCGCCTCACGAGCCGCGTCCCGGGCGCTCTCCGCCAGATCCGGCGGGGAGACGATCCGCCCGTCCCGGCCCAGCCGCAGCGCCAGCCGGCGCAGGGAAGCCGGGTCGGGAGTGCGCAGCGTGATCCGCAACCCGCCGCCCGGCAGCTCGTCGGCGCTGTCGTGCGGGTAGTACTCGGCGACCCAGCGCCCGCCCGGACCCACCTCGACGACGACCTCGGGATCCTCCGCGGCCGGCTGCACCAGCCCCTCGGACAAATCGCGCAGCTCCACCGGAGGCGGGTCGGACTGCTCGTCCAGGAGCCTGATCTCGGCCACCCGGTCCAGACGGAACGTGCGCCGCGCCTCCGACAACCGGCACCACGCCTCCATGTAGGTGTGCCCGACGGCGAACAGCCGGATCGGATCCACCTCGCGCTCGGTCAGCTCGTCCCGCGCGGGTGAGTAATAGCGCAGCCACACCCGGCGCCGCTCGGCGATCGCCCGGTCCACATCGGCGAACACCCCGCCCTCGGACTCGAACGTCACCGACAGCCGCGAGCTGGCGCCCGCCGCCTCCCCGGCCGCCGTCTCGACCTTGGCGGTGGCCCGCACCAGGGCCTGCCGGTCGCTCTCCCGCAGCCCCGGCAGGGTCGCGACGGCGCGCGCGGCCACCAGCAGCGCGGTCGCCTCGTCGGCGGCGAGCCGCAGCGGCTCACCGGTGCTGGTGCCCGAGGCGTCGGGGTTGTGCCACCAGATGCGGTCGCCGTCGGTGTCGATGTCCAGCAGGTCACCCCCGCGGAAGCTGGTGCCGCACATCGGCAGCACGTCGAGGTCACCGATCAGCTCGTCCTCGGTGATCCCGAAGGCCCGCGCCACATCGGTGACCCGGGCGCCTGGGCGCTCCCGCAGATAGGTGACCAACGACAGCATCCGCCGCGTCTGGTCAATGGCGTTTCCGGCCATAAGAAGTCGGTCCCGTTCCCTTCGCCCTGCTCAGCCCTTGGCCACGGCACGCAGCCGGTCCAGCACATCGGTCCGCAGCTCGGCCGGGCCGAGCACGATCACATCGGGACCGAACTCCACCAGCCAGGCGTCCAGGCCGTGCCCGTACGGAATCTCCAGCTCGTCCCAGCCGTCACCCAGAGCACGCGTGGTGACCGCGCGGGCACGCAGCGGATAGCCGTGCCCCGCCCGCACCTTGATCCGGGCGGTGCCCGTCGCCTTCTCCCCCGCCCACGCCTCGACCGTCTCGCGGACCGTCACGTGGTCGGGCACGGGAGCGGTGAAGGGGACACCGCGGGAGCGGACCTTGCCGGTGATCCGGGAAAGCCGGAAGACCCGCTCCGCCCCCCGGTCACGATCCCAGCCCGCCAGGTACCAATGGCCCCGGCAGCACTCCAGGGTCCACGGCTCGACGTGCCGCTGCTCCGGGCGGGCCGCGTTGGCCTTGCGGTAGTCGAAGGTGACCGGCCGGCGGTCCCGGGCGGCGAGCATCAGCGGCTCGAACGCGGCCTCGTGGGCCGGGATCCGCGGCTCCAGGGCGCTGTGTCCGCCGTACGGATCCTCCGCGAGCGGCATCCCGGCGGCGCGCAGCTTCTGCAGCGCCCCGCTGGCCGCACCTGCCAGCCGCGCCTGCTGCCACACCTTCGCGGCCAGGCCCAGGGCGGCGGCCTCCTCGACGTCGAGCGTGATGGCCGGCAGCCGGTTGCTGTCACGGCGGGCCAGGTACCCCGTCTCGCCGTCGACGCTCTCCACGGTCTCGATGATCAGACCGAGCTCACGCAGGTCGTCCTTGTCGCGCTCGAACATCCGGTTGAAGGCGTCATCACCACCGGAGGGCACGTCCGAAGCCCCGGCCCTCCCCGGCCCGAACGCCTCGATGTACGCCTCGATCGAGGTCCGCAACTCCCGCTTGCTGAGCGGACGACGCGTGCCCAGCAGGCACAGCGCCAGGTTCATCAGCCGCTCGGCCTTGGCGATCGCCATCGACGCCCTCTCTACTTGTGCTCTCAACCGCTGACCGTACCGCCCACGGCTCCTCCGGCAAAAGCCGAGGGCCCATGCCCGCAGGCATGGGCCCTCGGCCCGCTGTCACGGCCGGGTCAGACGGAGACCAGGTCGCAGACGAAGATCAGCGTCTCGCCCGGGGCGATCGCGTTCCCGGCGCCACGGTCGCCGTAGGCGAGGTGAGCGGGGATGATCAGCTCGCGGCGGCCGCCGACCTTCATGCCCTGGACACCCTGGTCCCAGCCGGCGATGACCTGGCCGACACCCAGCTGGAACTGCAGCGGCGCGCCACGGTTCCAGCTCGCGTCGAACTCCTCGCCGGAGGAGAAGGCCACGCCCACGTAGTGGACCTTGACCATGTCCCCGGCCTTGGCGACGGCGCCGTCGCCCTCCCAGATGTCCCGGATCTTCAGGTCGGCCGGCGGCTCGCCACCCGGGAAGTCGATCTCGGGCTTGTCGATGCTCACGAAAGTGCTCCTACGAACGAATCTTGTAGACAACCGTGCAAGTCTGGCAGATCCCGACCCGCAGATCGGACCGCGAGGGTCAGACCTTGCCGACGATGTCCACGATGAAGACCAGGGTGTTCTTGGCCAGCTCGCTGCCCTGCTGACCGCCGTAGGCCAGGCCCGGCGGGATCACCAGCTCGACCCGGTCCCCGACGCGCTTGCCGACCAGGCCCTTGTCCCAGCCCTGGACGACCGAGCCGGTACCGATCTGGAAGGCCGTGGCGCCGCCGTGGTCCCAGGAGGAGTCGAACTTCTTGCCGTCCTCCCACTTCACGCCCGTGTACTGGGCGATCAGGCCGTCACCGGCCTTGACCTCCGGGCCGGTGCCCTTGATCAGCACCTGCTCCTTGAGGTCCGCCGGCGCCTTCTCGTCCTTGGGGATGGTGATCTCGGCGGCCTTCTGCCCGTCGGCCTTCGCCTCGGGCATGCCCGCGTCCGGCTTGGCCTGCTCGCCCTTGGCCTCGGCCTTGGCGTCGACCTTCTGGGCCCCGACGACATCGACGATCCACACCAGGCCGTCGTCCGGCTGCAGGCCCAGCTGCGGGTTCACCTGCTCGCCGATCGTCTCCTTGACCGTGCCCTGCACCTCGACCCGGCTGCCGGCCTTCTGGCCGACCAGCGCCTCCGCCACCTTGGTGAGCGGGCTCTGGCCCGGCTTGCCGATCTGGACGACCTCCTGGCGCCGCGGCGCCTTGTCGTCGGGCTTCTGCCCCGGGGCGTCCCACGAACTGCCGAGCATCTTGCCGTCCTTCAGGCTGTGCGCGACGAAGTCGGCCCGGAGGAAACCATCCTTCTCCACCTTGTCGCCCTTGCCCTCGACAAGGGTCTCGGTGACGAGCTTGTCGCCGGCCTTGGCGTCCTTGGGAACGGTGATCTCGGGCTTCTCCCCGAACTTCCCCTTCACCGTCACCGCGGCACCGGAGTCGGACGAGCCACCGTCGTCATCGGACCCGCACGCGGCGGTGAACAGCAGGACAGGCACGGCCAACGCCGCAGCGAGGCGGCGCGTGTTCTTCGTGAGGTTCATCAGTCCAACTCGGGCTAGGGGGGTGGCTGAGCAGTCCCGCCACTCTACGGCCTGTGCCAGGACGATCAACCCTGCCCGACACGGCCGCGCGCCGGGCCCCGAAAGGCCCGGCGCGCGGTCACGCCCGGAGATCGAACCGGAGGAGCCCCGAGGAACCCTGACGGGCCCCGACGAGCCCTGACGAGCGCCGTCACATCCCGGCGATCAGCTTCTCCACCCGGTCGTCCACCGACCGGAAGGGGTCCTTGCACAACACCGTGCGCTGCGCCTGGTCATTGAGCTTCAGGTGCACCCAGTCGACCGTGAAGTCCCGGCGCTGCTCCTGCGCCCGGCGGATGAAATCGCCGCGCAGCCGGGCCCGCGTGGTCTGCGGGGGCACCGACTTCCCCTCGAAAATCTTGAGGTCATTGCATACCCGGGCCGCCCGGCCCCGCTTCTCCAGCAGGTAGTACAGGCCCCGGCGGCGGTGGATGTCGTGGTAGGCCAGATCTATCTGAGCGACCCTCGGGTGGGACATGGTGATGTTGTTCTTCGCCCGGTACTGCTCGATGAGCTGGTACTTCATCACCCAGTCGATCTCGGTGGAGATGCGGTCCAGGTCCTCGTCCCGGATGGCCTCCAGGGTGCGGCCCCACAGCTCCAGGACCCGCTCGACGGTGCCCGTGCGGATGCCGCGGCGCTCGCAGAAGTCCACGGCCTTCTCGTAGTACTCCTGCTGGACCTCAAGGGCGGAGGCTTCCCGGCCGCTGGCGAGGCGCACCTTTCGCCTGCCGGTGATGTCGTGGCTGACCTCGCGGATCGCCCGGATCGGGTTCTCCAGCGTCAGATCGCGCATCACCGTGCCCGCCTCGATCATGCGCAGGACGAGATCGGTGGCACCGACCTTCAGCAGCATGGTCGTCTCGGACATATTGGAATCGCCGACGATCACATGCAGCCGCCGGTAGCGCTCGGCGTCGGCGTGCGGCTCGTCACGGGTGTTGATGATGGGACGCGAGCGGGTCGTCGCGGAGCTGACGCCCTCCCAGATGTGCTCCGCGCGCTGGCTCACGCAGTAGACCGCCCCCCGCGGCGTCTGGAGCACCTTCCCGGCGCCGCACAACAGCTGCCGGGTCACGAGGAACGGGATGAGGATGTCCGCGAGCCGGGAGAACTCACCGTGCCGGGCCACGAGGTAGTTCTCGTGGCAGCCGTAGGAGTTTCCCGCCGAATCGGTGTTGTTCTTGAACAGATAGACGTCGCCCGCGATCCCCTCCTCGTGCAGGCGCCGTTCGGCATCGACGAGCAGTCCTTCGAGAATGCGCTCGCCCGCTTTGTCGTGGGTGACCAGCTCGGTCACGCTGTCGCACTCCGGAGTTGCGTATTCGGGGTGCGACCCCACGTCCAGGTAGAGACGAGCACCATTGCGCAGGAAGACGTTGCTGCTGCGGCCCCAGGAAACGACACGGCGGAAGAGGTAGCGCGCCACTTCGTCAGGTGACAGTCGGCGCTGTCCCCTGAACGTGCACGTGACGCCGTACTCGTTCTCCAGCCCGAAAATGCGGCGGTCCATGACTGAACATTACGCCTGATGCCCTGCTGTGAAACCGGGTTCGACAGCACCACTTCGATCATTTTCCGACCGCGCCACGACCGGGGAGACCACCAGCGGCGCCGCGAGGGCCCGCCGGGCCACCAGCATCACCAGGAGGGCGACCGCACCGCTGCCCACCGCGACCGCGAAGCCCGCCCGGGCGCCGCCGTACTCGACCGCCGGACCCACGAAGGCCGTGCCGATCGCGGCGCCCACGCCGAACGAGGTGACCAGCCAGGAGAACGCCTCGGTGACCGTGCCGCGCGGCGCGTGCCGGTCCACGACGACGAACGCGCACGCCAGCGCCGGTGCCAGGAAGATGCCCGCCACCCCGGCCAGCACCACCATCGCCCCGACGCCCGGGACGATCAGCAGCGGCACGTAGAAGAGGGCGAGCCCGGCGACGAGCAGCCGCAGCCGCTTCTCGGGCGTGCCGGCCCACTGCCGCGCGCCGTAGACCGAACCACCGATGAGGGCACCCACACCGAGGGCCGCCAGCAGGTAGCTGGCGACGTTGTCGTCGTGGTGCGCGTCACCGTAGGCGACCGCCGCGACGGCGATCGAGCCGAGCGCCGAGCCGATGAAGAAGAACGTGCTGAGCAGCACCAGGAGCCCGCGCGAGCGCAGCGCCCCCAGCCAGTGCGCCTCACGGGGCTCGCTGCGCCACTTGCGCGACGGCGGCGAGGAGACGACGGCGAGCGCGCCCAGCACGCCCAGCAGGTTCAGGACGAGCAGCGCGGCGGTCTCGGACCAGTAGGCGATGAGCCGGTTGACGATCAGCGGGCCGACCACGTAGATCAGCTCCTGCGCTATCGCGTCGAGGGAGTACGCGGCGTGGATGTCGTCCTCGCTCTTGAGGACGGACGGCCACAGGGCGCGCAGCCCGCCCTCCAGCGGGGGCGTGAAGAGGCCCGCCACGATCACGAAGAGGTAGGACAGGGGCAGCGGGTCCAGACCGACGACGGTGAAGAGGACCATGCCGAGGGCCGCCAGGATCGCGGACGGCAGGATGACCCGCGGCTGGCCGAGGATGTCGACGGCCCGGCCGAGCAGCGGCTGCCCGACGGCGTTGGCGACACCGTAGGCGGCCGACAGCGCACCGGCGAGAATGTAGCCGCCGCCCTCGGAGCGGACGAAGAGCACGATCGCCAGGGCGGCGGTCGCGTTGGGCAGCCGTCCCACGAGGGTGCCGGTCAGCAACCGTGCCGCATGCTTCGTTCTGAGCATCTCGACATAACCGCCACCCGCCGACGCCATGGTCCGCCTCTCGTTCGGCCGGTCGTTTTCGACCGAGCCACTCCGGTTTTACGTATAACTAGCGACGTTATACGTACCATGGCCGGAGCCCACGGGTCCAACCCTGGGGGCAGGCGAGCGGGGAGACAGCCAGTGACCAGCCCAGTGACCAGCAAAGACGGCAACGACGACGGCCGGCCGGCAGCGGCGGCCGGACCGGCGGCGGGCGCCGGTGCCGGGATCGGGGCCGACGGGCACGGCGAACCGCTCCCCGGCGACGCGCGCGACGTCCCGCCCGGCGGCCGCTGGCCCAGCATCCGGGGCCCCCGGACCGGCGCCCGGGCCACCAGCCGGGACGTCGCGCGGGTCGCCGGCGTCTCCCAGGCCACCGTCTCACTCGTCATGGGCGAGAAGTGGCGCGGCCGCGTCTCCGAGCCCACCGCGGAGGCCGTGCGCTCGGCCGCCCGGAGCCTGGGCTACCGCCCCAACCTCGCCGCCCGCAACCTCCGGCTCGGCCGGACCCGGACGGCCCTGCTCGTCGTCCCCGCGCTCACCAACGAATTCTTCGCCCGGGTCTACACCGGCGCCGCCCGCGTGGCCGCCGAGCACGGCGTGGGCGTCCTGCTCTACCCCTCCCCCGAGGGCGTCGGCCCCGCGCGCGACCCCTTCGCCTCGGCCCGCGCGACCCTCGACGGCGTCATCGCCTCCTCCATGGCCGCCGACGCCCTGGCCGCCCTCAGGGAAGGCGGCCTCCCCCTGGTCATGCTCGACAGCGACCCCGGGCGGGCGGAGACCGCGGCCACCGTCAACCTCGACATCGCCGACGGCATGCGGCAGGTGGCCGGGCACCTGCTCGCCCTGGGACACCGCCGCTTCACCCACCTCGCCGCGGACATCGACTCCTGGACCTTCCACGTGCGGGCCGAGGCACTGGCCGCCGCCCTGCGCGACGTCCCCGGCACCGAGCTGCGGACCGAGCCGGCGGCCATGAGCGTCGCCGACGGGCTCCGGGCCGCCGAGCGGGCCCTGACCCGGCCCGGCCCCCGCCCGACCGCCCTGATCTGCGACGACGACATCCTGGCCGCGGGCGCCTGCAAGGCCGCCCGGCGGCTGGGACTGCGCGTGCCCGACGACGTGTCGGTCACCGGCTTCGACGACCTCTCCCTCGCTACGGCCGTGGAGCCGGAGCTGACGACGGTCCGGCTGCCCGCGGAAGCCGTGGGCGAGGCGGGCATGCGCGCCCTGACGGCCGTCCTCGACGACCGCCCGGTGGCCGCGCAGGCCCTGCCGGTAGAGCTCGTGGTCCGCGGCACCACCGCGCCCCGCGCGCCGGGGCCTGCCGGATGAGTCTCCGGCTGCGGACCCGCCGGTGCCGCCTGCGGCGGCGGGCTCCCTGCGGGCGCGTCCCCAAATGCCGGACGGGCTGACAGTGGCTGAGCTCAGCCACTGTCAGCCCGACCGGAGGCTTTACCACGACCCGCCGGAAGACCCTAG